>NZ_LN852693.1:0-300000 GCF_001244545.1 Candidatus Stoquefichus sp. SB1
GGAGATGCAGAATACAATATTGAATTCCTTTCTCAGCAAAAGGTTTCAGTATTATGCATGCAAGAGCATTGTGATACAGCTGGCAGATGGAGAAAAGGATTATGGCAAGCTCAAGGAGTTCTATCTGATTATCTTCATCAATGAAGATAATGTTCATCTCATCAATCATGGAACCCTGAGATATGAAGATGGAAAGCAGATGAGAGACTGTGTGATACATATCTACTATGTGAATCTCAAAGCGATAAACAAAATAGCGAGACAAAGGAAACTAAGCGAGTTTGAGGCAGTGATCCATCTTATGGCAAACAATACAGTAGAAAACATTGAATATGAAGAAAAGGAGAGAATGATTCAATATATGGAAAGAAGCTATGAAATGTTTAAAGCAGATGGTGCGTTAATTAGAGAATTGCTGGAGGAAAGAGAGAAAGAGTTTTTTCATGCGATGGAGCTTAATGAAACAAGACAAGAAGGGAAAAAAGAAGGGATAATTCAAACAATAAATAATTTGATTATGATAAAATACAACAAAGATGCTAACAAGTGGTTAAGTCAATGTCAGGAAAATAGACTGATGAAAATTTTATCATTAATTAGTAGTAATGCATCCTATGAAAGTTTAGTTGAACAGTTTAAGCAAGATAATTAAGCGATATGCTAAAGTTTAAATGAAAGGATGATCAGGTATATGGAAAGAAGCTATGAAATGTTTAAGACAGATGTAACATTAATTAGAGAGTTGCTGGAGGAAAGAGAAAAGGAGTTCTTTCGTGCGATGGAGATTAATGAAACTGAAGAAAACGGTAAAAGAAAGGGTATAGTTAATTTATTAAGTCGGATGATCATGAAGAAATATCATAAAGATGTAGCAGATTATCTAAAACAATGTAATGAAGATGAATTAGAAAGAATAAGTGATTTAATGAATGAGAATGCATCTTATGAAAGCTTGATAAAGCAATGCATGAAAAAATAAGCACAAGCAAATCATTATAAATCGTTGTTTTAAGATACCTTAGGGTATCTTTTTTTTATGATTTCATGTAAAATATGGAATGGTGATAAAAATGACAGATATAAGATTATTAAAGACAACTGAAAAAAGATATCAAATATTAGAATCTATGAATATCAATAGTCTAGAAGATATTGTTATGCATTATCCATATCGCTATGATATCATTGAAGAAACATATCCAACATTAGAAGATGACAAAATCATTATAGAAGCAACAATTATTTCACCAGCCAAAGTTTTCTTTAAAGGAAGAATGTCAAGAATGTCTTTTACAGTTGAAGATCATCATCTTCAACAATATCAGGTCACAATCTTTAATCGTCATTTTTTACGACAACATTTAAAAATGTCAGCAGTCATTACAATCATAGGTAAATGTAAAAATGATAAAATTACAGCTAGTGATATTAAAATCAAACCAATCAATGAGTTAGTAGGTATTCATCCTATATATTCTATTAAAGAAGGAATGACTCAAAAATCATTTGTTCAATATGTTAAAAAAGCTTTAACATTATTAAAGGGTAATATTGATTCCTATGTTCCTGAAGAATATATTATGAAACATCAATTGATTCATAAAGAGAGTGCATTATATAATATTCATTTTCCAGAAACACAAGAAGATATAAAACAGGCATTAAGATATTTAAAATATGAAGAATTTCTAAAATTTCAATTAACAATGCAATTTATTAAAAGACAACGTCATCAAGAAGTTGGAATAGCAAAAATCTTTGATTTAAAACAATTTCAATCATTTATTCTTGCGTTACCTTTTCAATTAACCAAAGATCAACAAACAGCAATCAAAGAAATTGTTGAAGATTTACAGAGTCCACAAATGATGTATCGTTTTTTACAGGGAGATGTTGGGAGTGGAAAAACAGTTGTCAGTAGTGTGGCTTTATATGCCAATTACCTAGCTGGATATCAAGGCGCATTAATGGCACCAACAGAAATATTGGCAGCTCAACATTATGCGACATTATCATCTTTTTTTAAGGATACTGATGTTAAAATAGCATTATTAACTGGTTCGTTATCAGTGAAGAATAAGGAAAGTTTATATCAGCAAATTGCGAGTGGTGAAATTGATATTATTGTAGGAACACATGCTTTATTTCAAAAAAAAGTGAATTATGCTAATCTTGGCTTTGTGATTACTGATGAACAACATCGTTTTGGAGTAGAACAGCGTAAAGCTTTGAAAAACAAAGGGAACCAGGTTGATTTCTTAATTATGAGTGCAACGCCGATTCCTAGAACCTTGGCCATTTCAATGTATGGAGATATGGATGTATCAACTATAAAAACAATGCCAACAGGACGTATTCCTGTGATTACAAAATATATCAAATCATCTTCTATGAAACCTATTTTAAAGGCTTTGAAGGATTATTTACAAAGTGGGGGACAATGTTATGTGATTTGTCCTTTAGTCGAAGAGAGCGACGCTATTGAAGCCAAAAGTGCTTCACAAATTGCAACGGCTATGAAAAGTTACTTTAAAGACTCATATCAGGTTGGGTTATTGCATGGACAAATGAAAGATGATGAAAAAGAAGCTGTCATGCAATCTTTTCAAAAAAATGATCTTCAAATTCTTGTTTCTACAACTGTTGTTGAAGTTGGAGTTGATGTGAAAAATGCCAATATGATGGTCATTTATAATGCTGAACGTTTTGGTATGAGTCAATTACATCAATTAAGAGGAAGAATTGGACGTGGTGATCAGCAAGCTTATTGTTATTTAATGAGTTCATCAACTTCTAAAGAAGCTATTGAACGTTTAAAATATCTAGAAAAGAGTCATGATGGTTTTGAAATTTCAACATATGATTTGCAACTAAGAGGACCTGGTGAAGTTTTAGGTAATAGACAAAGTGGTTTACCAACTTTTTTGGTTGCTGACGTATTAAAAGATTTCAATATCTTAACGATTGCAAGAGATGATGCAATCAAATTAATAGATGATTATGATCATCAAAAGGGTTATCAGCAGTTCATTTCTCGGATTCAGGAGAATTTAAAAGAGAATAATGAATATGTTGATTAAATATGATATACTACTAACGAGGAGTGAGAAAAATGTATAAATTATCAATTGATGCTATGAGTGGTGACTTAGGAAGTGGAATTGTTGTTGATGCATGTATTGATTTTATCAATACCCATGCTGACGTGGAACTTTATGTGACTGGGAAGGCAGAAGAATTAGAAAAATTAAAAACATATGAAAGAATTCATATTGTTGATGCAAGAGATATTGTTCCAATGGATGCTGGTATTATGTCGGTTCGCCGTAAAAAAGATTCAAGTATGGTCAAGGCTGTTGCTTTAGCTAATGATGGGATTGTTGATGGAGTTGTTTCATGTGGCTCAACAGGGGCTTTCTATACCAGTGCTATGTTATTTTTAAAACGTATAGAAGGTGTTGAAAAGTCTTGCCTTATGGCTATTTTACCAACTTATAATGAAAAAGGAGTTGCTTTGCTAGATGTTGGTGCTAATGCTGAAAATACACCAGAACAACTTCAGGAATTTGCGATTATGGGACATATTTATGCAAAGAATATTCGAGGAATCGCTAAGCCTAAAGTCGCTTTATTAAATATTGGAACGGAAGCGAAAAAAGGTGATGAAGTTCATCAAAAAGCTTATCAACTTTTAGAATCAGAAAATAAAATTCATTTTATTGGGAATATTGAAGGAAGAGATATTTTAAAAGGTGATTGTGATGTTATTGTCACTGATGGCTTTAGTGGTAATATTGCTTTAAAAACATGTGAAGGAGCAGCTTCTCTATTGATGAAAATGGTGAAGGAGGGAATGATGTCTTCATTTAAAGGCAAAATGGGAGCCTTATTAGCAAAATCATCACTTTATGCTTTAAAAGATAAGTTTGATTATAAATCTGTAGGCGGAGCACTGATGATGGGATTTGAAAAAGCGGTTGTCAAAGCCCATGGAGCAAGTGATGCCAAAGCTTTTTGCAATGCTATGGATTTAGCTTATCAAATGGTTAAATTAGATGTTGTTTCACAAATGAAAGAAGGACTTAATACAAAATGAAACTATTAGATTTTTTAATTAAAGAAAAGATTCCCTATCAAAATTTAAGTTTATACAAAGAAGCATTCACTCATGCTTCCTATGCAAATGAATCTCATCATAATAAAAAAGATTACGAACGTTTAGAGTTTATGGGGGATGCGGTTTTACAATTATATGTTTCAGAATTTATATTTAAACTTTTTCCCGATGTACCAGAAGGAACACTGACAACTTTACGTAGTAAATTAGTCCGCGAAGAATCATTAGCTCGTTTCTCTCGTGAATTAGGGTTAGGAGAATTGCTTTACTTAGGTGTTGGTGAAGAAAAAAGTGGCGGTCGTGAAAGAGAAAGTGTTTTAGCTAATATTTTTGAATCATTCATTGGAGCACTTTATTTAGATTGTGGTCAAGAGGAAGTCATTAAGATTTTAGAACAGACAATTTATCAGCATGTTAATGATTTAGATTATGATGATATAACAGATTACAAAACAACTTTGCAAGAACTGATTCAAGCAGATCAACGCCGAACAGTTACATATGAATTGCTTGAAACATCTGGTCCATCAAATGCCCCAGAATTTACCATTGCCGTCATTATGGATGATATGCGTCTAGGAATCGGAAAAGGAACAAGCAAAAAAAGAGCTGAGCAACAGGCAGCCAAAGATGCTTTAAATAAACTAGCAACTAAAAAATAACTGATCTGGCTAATCGCTAGATCTTTTTCGTTATATCTATTGTTTTTGCCTAGACATCCTATAAAAGCAAACATAGGATATCTTAGGAGGGATGATATGTATAATCCATATATGTATGAAAATGAAAGAATAACATATCCAAAAGTTGGTGAAATCATTCTTTATTCAGTAAATAAAGGTGATAATGTTTATCGTTTAGCCAAAACATTTAATAGTGAAGTGCCATGGATTCAAACGATGAATCAATTAAACGAAGATATGTTAATATATCCAGAACAACAATTGCTAATTCCAATTGTTTATCAAAAAGTGAAACCAATGCCACAACCTTATCAAAGACAAACTTATGATTTATATTTTTAACCTCTTTATGAGGTTTTTTTGCATAAGTTTTCAAATAAAGCAAAAACTATCAATAGGAGGTTTTATAAATGAAAAAAATAACAACTCTATTCTTAGTGATTATGTTATGTGGATGCTCTCAACAAAAAAAACAGGAAGAATCAAAAAAAACAATTTATAAAGATGGAACTTATACAACATCTGCAATTGGATATGGTGGCGAATTTCAAGTTGAAACAACAATTAAAGATGATAAAATTGAAGATATTGTTGTCAAAGAACATAATGAAACACCATCTATTGGTGGGGTTGCTGTTGAACAAATGATTACATCAATGAAAAAAGAAAATAAATATGATGTTGATACAATTTCTGGAGCAACAAAAACATCCCAAGCCTTAAAAGAAGCAGTGAAAGAAGCTATGGAAAAAGCCAAGAATACGTCTAAATAAAGCAGAAATGCTTTATTTTTTTAACAATTTGGTATATGATAGTAAAAATGATAAGGGGGTTATCAAAATGGAAAAAGTCAATGTGAGCAGTGAAAGAAATATTACACTTATAATGGACTTTTATGAATTAACAATGTCTTATAATTATTTTAAAATGGGAAAAGGGGAACAGATTGTTTATTTTGATATGTTCTATCGTAAAAATCCTGATAATGGAGGATTTGTTATCTTTGCGGGATTACAACAATTGATAGAAGCGATTAAAGATATGCGATTTACAAAAGGAGATATTGAATATCTACGTACACTTCATATTTTTGATGAGGAATTTTTTGACTATTTAAGAAATTTCCAATTTAGTGGAACAATCTATTCTGTACCAGAAGGAACACCAGTTTTTCCTTATGAACCATTAATTACAGTCAAAGCTAAATTAATTGAAGCACAATTAATTGAAACATTTTTATTAGTGACAGTGAATCATCAATCATTAATTGCAACAAAGGCTCATCGTGTATGTCAGGAAGCCAAAGGGCGTGCTGTTATGGAATTTGGTGCAAGACGCTCACAAGGCTATGATGGAGCTCATTATGGAGCAAGAGCGGCTTATATTGGTGGTGTTGCTGGAACGGCTACAACATCTGCTGGAAAAGCATTTGATATTCCAGTCTTAGGCACAATGGCACATTCTTTTGTTCAATCATTTGATAATGAATTTGAGGCTTTTAAGGCCTATGCCGAGATTTATCCGGATTCATGTGTCTTATTAGTAGATACATATGATACGTTAAAGAGTGGGGTCCCCAATGCGATTAAAGTTGCAGAAGAAGTTTTGGCACCAATGGGGAAACGTTTAGCTGGAATTCGTTTGGACAGTGGTGACATTGCGTATTTAACAAAAAAAGCAAGAATGATGTTAGATGTTGCTGGATTACATGATTGTAAAATTACTGTTTCTAATTCTTTGGATGAATACCTCATTCGTTCTGTTTTAGAACAAGGTGCTCAAATTGATTCATTTGGTGTTGGAGAAAACATGATTGTTTCTAAATCGTCACCAGTCTTTGGAGGCGTTTATAAATTAGCGGCTGTTGAAAAAGACGGTCAGATTATTCCAAAAATTAAAATATCTGAAAATACTGAAAAAATTACGAATCCAGGATACAAGAAGGTTTATCGTTTAATTGAAAAAGAAACCAATAAAGCTATTGCTGATGTTATTACTTTTTATGACGAAGTCTTAGATGAAAATCAGGACTTAACGATTTATCATCAATCAGATGCATGGAAAAATAAAACATTATATGCTGGAACATATGAAATTCATCCATTACAAACACTTGTTTTTGAAAATGGAAAATGTGTATATCCAGAATATACATTAAAAGAAATTCGTGACTACTCCATCCAACAAAAAGCTTTACTATGGGATGAAGTTTTCCGTTTAGAATATCCTCATATTTATTATGTAGATTTAACTCAAAAATTATTAGATTATAAATTAAAAATGTTAGCAGAAGGGAGAAAAAACGGATGAGTTTTAAAAGAAGTGTAGAAAGAGATCGTAAAATTGAATTTACACATCAAGATATACAAAATAAAAGCGAATTTAAATCTCAGTTTAATTTCACATGGATTCCTTTTAATTATAAGAGTTTAATTATGCTTGCTATTATCTTTCTTTTTACACAATTTTTCTGCGTACCATTTTTAAATCAATATTATCAATATCCTTCAGCCCTTATTTTAACACATGGTATTTTGACTAGTTTTCTTGTTGTTCTTTCTTTTTGGACAATTGCTAAAGAAAAACCACCTTTATCTGCATTATTTATAAGATTCTGTTTTTGTGCACTGATTTTTGGTGGTTTTGCTCTTGCTTTTGTTCTTTTGATGAAACTGTAGGTGTCTATATGATTATTACGGTTGTTGGATTAGGGGTTATTGGAGGAAGTTATGTTCAGTCATTAAAAGGGTTAGGGCATCTTGTTTATGGAGTGGACTGTGATGAGGAAACACTTGCTTTAGCTAAAAAAGATGGCTGTATAATAGAAGGCTATACAGATGGAAGTGAAATTATTGCTCAAAGTGATATGACTATTATCTGTCTTTATCCTTCTAAAGTATTAGATTTTATTGCCCAACATACTTTTAAAAAAGGCAGTATTGTAACAGATGTTGTAGGGATTAAATCTTATTTTTTAGAAAAAGCATTAGCTTGTATTGATCCGGATGTAGAATATATCAGTGGTCACCCAATGGCGGGAAGAGAAAAAAAGGGTTATGCTTATGCAAGTCTGGAAGTTTTTAAAAATGCCAATTATATTGTCATTGAACATGCCAAAAATCATAAATCTGCGATTGATTTTATGTGCCAGTTTGTCTCTCAATTAGGCTTTAAGAGCGTCAAGATTATGAGCCCTTATGCACATGATGAAATTATCTCTTTTACTTCTCAATTGCCACATACGATTGCTGTGGCATTGATGAATAGTGATGATCAAAAATATGAAACAGGAAAATATATTGGGGATTCATTTAGAGACTTAACACGTATAGCAAATATTAATGCTGATTTATGGAGTGAATTGTTTTTAAATAATCGTGAATATTTATTAGCGTCAATGTATCGCTTTGAAAAAGAATTTGATAAAATTAAACAAGCGTTATTAGATGATGATGAACAGGCTTTAAAAGCAATGTTTGAAGAGTCATCAAGACGTCGTGAACATTTAGAAAAGTAACAAAATGAATTGCGTTACTTTTTTTTAGTTAAAAAGTTTAATATATTAAACAAATTGTTTAAAACATGTTGCAATTTTTAGGATATTCTGTATAATAATTGTGTTTTGTAAATTTAAACATGAAGTTTTGTAATACTAAACAAAGGAGAGGGATTATGAATATCGGAGGAAAGATCAAAAGATTGCGTATAGCCAATCAGCTGACATTGGAAGAATTAGCCAATCGTAGTGAATTGACCAAGGGATTTTTATCACAGGTTGAAAGAAATCTAACATCGCCTTCAATAGCGACCTTAGAAGATATACTTGAAGCTTTGGGCACCTCATTGCATGAGTTTTTTAATGAAACACAAGATGAGCAGATTGTCTTTAAAAAAGATGATTATTTTGTCAATACACAAGATGATTATGTGATTTCTTATATTGTTCCAAATGCACAAAAAAATGAAATGGAACCTATTTTAATTGAATTGGCAAAAGCCAAGATGTCAATGGAAATGGAACCACATGATGGAGAAGAATTTGGTTATGTGATTAGTGGAAAAATCAAACTTCATTATGGACAAAAGGCTTATGTTGTCAATAAAGGTGAAACTTTTTATTTAAGTGGAAAAAGAACACATTATCTTGAAAATTGTGGTGATGCCAAAGCAAAAGTGATTTGGATATCTACACCACCATTATTTTAGGGAGGACTATATGAAAAAATTAATTGAATTAAATAATTTAACAAAAGAATTTGATGGACAAGTTGTTTTAAAAGGTATTCATCTCAATATTCATGAGAATGAATTTATGACTTTGTTAGGTCCTAGTGGTTGTGGAAAGACAACAACATTAAGAATTGTTGGTGGATTTGAAGAGGCAAGTTCAGGAGAGGTTTTGTTTGATGGTATTGATATTTCAGCACTTCCACCATATAAAAGAGAAGTCAATACAGTATTTCAAAAATATGCATTATTTCCGCATATGAATGTTTTTGATAATGTTGCTTTTGGCTTAAAAATCAAGAAGCTTGATAAAGCCATTATTGAACAAAAAGTTTTACGTATGTTAAATCTAGTCGGATTAGAAGGGTTTGAAAAACGTAATATTTCACAATTGTCTGGTGGACAACAGCAACGTGTTGCTATTGCACGTGCTTTGGTCAATGAACCAAAAGTCCTTTTATTAGATGAACCATTAGGGGCACTAGATTTAAAATTAAGAAAAGCTATGCAGATTGAATTAAAAAATATTCAAAAAGAAGTAGGGATTACTTTTGTTTATGTCACACATGATCAAGAGGAAGCTTTGACAATGTCAGATACAATTGTTGTTATGAATGATGGAGCTATTCAACAAATTGGAACGCCTACAGATATTTATAATGAACCAGAAAATCGTTTTGTTGCACAATTTATTGGAGAGTCTAATATTGTGGAAGGAAAATTTGTAAAAGATTTTCTAGTTGAATTTGATGGTCAGCAGTTTGTATGTGTTGATAAAGGATTTGATGAAGGACAGGATGTTGATATTGTTTTAAGACCAGAGGATTTGGATATTGTAGAAGTTGGACAGGGGAAAATTGAAGGAGTTATTTCTTCTATTGTCTTTAAAGGTGTTCATTATGAAATTATGGTTGAAACACAAGAACGTATGTATAAGGTGCATACAACAGATATGAGTGAAGTTGGTAAAAAGGTAAATTTAGATTTTTGGCCTGAAGATATTCATGTCATGGAAAAAATGGGGACATATTAATGAAACAGTATAAAAAACTCGTTTCACCATATTGTTTCTGGCTATTTGTTTTAACAATTGTTCCAATGCTGTTGATTGCTTTTTATGCTTTTACATCAAAAGGGACAGAAATTACAACTTTTCAATTTACCTTAGATAACTTTTTTAAATTTATGGATCCTATTTTCCTATCTGTTTTAATGCGCTCTCTTGTTTTAGGTATTTTAACGACTATGATTTGTTTTTTAATTGGTTATCCAATTGCGTATATGATTGCTAAATGTAAAGAAAGTACACAAACATTATTAATTTTATTAATTACGATACCTACATGGATTAATCTTTTGATGAGAACTTATGCCTGGATGAGTATTTTAAGTAATAATGGTATTATTAATAACTTATTACAATCTATGGGGCTAGGACGTATTCATATGATGTATACAGATTTTGCGGTTGTCATAGGGATGGTTTATAATTTCTTGCCATTTATGATTTTGCCTATTCATACATCATTAACAAATATGGATCAATCATTGACAGAAGCGTCTATGGATTTAGGAGCTTCACGTGTTCAAACATTTTTTAAAGTCACTTTTCGTTTATCATTAAGTGGTGTTTTAACTGGTATTACAATGGTTTTCCTGCCAGCTATCAGTGCTTTTGTTATTCCGAAAATGTTAGGTGGCGGCCAATATTCATTAATTGGTAATTTTATTGAACAACAGTTTATTACAGTTGGAAACTGGCATTTTGGTAGTGCTGTTTCATTGGTTTTAGCAACTATTGTTATTGTTTTGATGGCATTGATTTATAAAGCTGAAAAACGTACAAATGTTTCAAGTGAAGATGAAGAAGGAGGAAGTCGACGTTATGGTAAAAGAAAAAAAATACGTAAAGGTTCTATGCATTAGTCTATGTCTTGCCTTTTTATATTTTCCATTATTGATTATGGCTTTTTTCTCTTTTAATAGTGCAAAATCTTTATCTAATTTTAAAGGATTTTCATTCCGCTGGTATGAATCATTGTTTGGAAATTTACAGTTATTAGATGCCGTTGTTGTCTCTGTGACAATTGCTATTTTAGCAACTGTAATCTCAACAATTTTAGGGACTATTACAGCAATTGCTTTAACAAAATCAAAAAGAAAAATAAGAACAGCTATTTTGCAGGTGAATAATTTACCTATTATGAACCCAGAAATTGTTACAGCTATCTCATTAATGATTTTCTTTTCATTTATTAGTATTGAAAAGGGCTATATGACAATGTTATTAGCTCATATTGCTTTTTGTACGCCTTATGTGATTACAAATGTATATCCTAAAGTGAAGCAGTTAGATGATAATTTAACAGATGCTGCGATGGATTTAGGGGCAACCCCATTTCAAACTTTAATTAAGGTTATTTTACCACAAATTAAATCAGGGATTATGGCAGGAGCACTATTGGCTTTTACGATGTCATTTGATGATTTTGTAATTTCTTATTTTGTGAGTGGAAATGGTGTGGAGAATATTTCAATTGTGATTTATAATATGTCTAAACGTATGAATCCGAGTATTTATGCTTTATCAACAATTGTTTTGGTTGTGATTTTATTAGGATTATTATTAGGTACGTTTATCCCATATTTAATTGTGAAAAAAAGAGGAGGGAAAGTAAATGAAGCGTTACGCTAAAATAATGCTTTGTTTGGCTGTTGTCACAACACTCATGAGTGGATGTGGACGAAGTCAATATACGCATACATTGCGTGTTTTTAACTGGGGAGAATATGTTGATCCTGATGTCATTAATGGGTTTCAAAGAGAATATGACTGTAAAGTTGTTTATGAGACATTTGATTCCAATGAATCAATGTATACAAAATTACTAGGTGGCAATAAGTATGATATTATGGTGCCATCTGAATATATGATTGAAAGATTAATCAAAGAAAATCTTTTACAAAAGATAGATTGGTCGATGATTACTCATAAAGATAGTATTGATAGTAAAGTGTTAAATCAGAGTTTTGATAAAGCAAATGAATATTGGGTTCCATATTTTTATGGTAATGTTGGAATTGTTTATGATAAAACACAAGTGTCTGAAAGTGATTTAAATGCTGGATGGGAAGTTTTAAGAAATCCAAAGTATAAAGGGAATATTTATATGTATGATTCTGAAAGAGATTCTTTTATGGTAGCATTAAAAGCTTTGGGTTATTCTATGAATACAACAGATGAAAAAGAAATTAAAGAAGCTTATCAATGGCTAATTGATCAAAGAAAGACAATGAACCCAACATATGCAGGTGATGATACTATTGATGCTATGAAGAGTGGTGAAAAAGCTATGGCGGTTATGTATTCTGGGGATGCTGCTGCTGTTATGCTGGAAAATCCAGATATGGGCTTTTATATGCCAAATGAAGGAACAAACATATGGTTTGATGGTTTTGTTGTAAGTCGAGAATGTGAAGATTTAAAAATGGCTATGAATTTTATAAATTATATGATTAGTGATGAGAATGCATTGAATAATACATTGGAGGTTGGTTATTTGACTTCTAACACTGTTGCCGCTAAAGAAGCATCAGAAGGAGATTTTCAAGGTATTAATGCATATGGTATTCGAATGTCACAAAATGATGAAGTATTTGCTTATCAGCCACAAAATATAAAAGAAATTTATAGTGATTATTGGTCAAAAGTCAAAGCACAATAAATTTTATGAAAAAGTTTTAATGAGAAAAACCCTCATTAAAACTTTTCTTTTTGAATTCATTAAAAAGAATTACCAAAAAAAGCAAAAAAACTATTGCAATCAATATCAAAATATTATATACTATTTGAGCAACGTGAGAAGAGAAAAGAACTGGTTCCATAGCCAAGTTGGTAAGGCTACAGACTGCAACTCTGTCATCGTCGGTTCGAGTCCGGCTGGAACCTCCATCATGTTGCCCAGGTGGCGAAATTGGTAGACGCACAGGACTTAAAATCCTGCGGACCTTAAAATCCGTGCCGGTTCGACTCCGGCCCTGGGCACCATTCTTAAAAAAAGTTTTAAAAAAATGTAAAAAAGTGTTGCAAAGTTACAGCGTTTATGTTAATATTGAATGGCGCTGTTAAAGAAATGCGCTAGTAGCTCAACTGGATAGAGTGCTTGACTACGGATCAAGAGGTTGTGGGTTCGATTCCTGCCTAGCGCGCCAATTGAGTATTGTAATTGAATATTCGGGAAGTAGCACAGCTTGGTAGTGCACCTGGTTTGGGACCAGGGGGTCGCAGGTTCAAATCCTGTCTTCCCGACCAGTTAATGGGGCTTTAGCTCAGATGGGAGAGCGCCTGCTTTGCACGCAGGAGGTCAGCGGTTCGATCCCGCTAAGCTCCACCATTATTGCGGAGGTTTACCCAAGTCCGGCTGAAGGGATCGGTCTTGAAAACCGACAGGGGATGAAAGTCCCGCGGGGGTTCGAATCCCTCAACCTCCGCCATTTTTAAAAAAATATATTTCATATCGCGGGATGGAGCAGTCTGGTAGCTCGTCGGGCTCATAACCCGAAGGTCGTTGGTTCAAATCCTTCTCCCGCAACCATTGGTCTGGTAGTTCAGTTGGTTAGAATGCCGCCCTGTCACGGCGGAGGTCGCGGGTTCGAGTCCCGTCCAGACCGCCAATTATGGTTCCGTAGCTCAGTCGGTAGAGCAGAGGACTGAAAATCCTCGTGTCGCTGGTTCGATTCCGGCCGGAACCACCATTATTTTTTATAAACGATTCACTACATGGCGGGGTAGCTCAGTTGGCTAGAGCAATCGGTTCATACCCGGTGGGTCGGGGGTTCGAATCCCTTCCCCGCTACCATTTAGCGAATCAGTGGTGAATACCACTTTTTATTTTATTTGGACCCTTAGCTCAGTTGGTTAGAGCTATCGGCTCATAACCGATCGGTCGAAGGTTCGAGTCCTTCAGGGTCCACCAATAAAACTATTGACGATATGAATTTTCATATCGTTTTTTTGTATTTAAAGAGATATTCAAGATTTTTAATATATGTTACAATATGAAAGAAAAAAGAAAATGATATACACAAAATATTCATAACTCTGTGATATATTGTGTGAGTAGGTGAGATAATAATGGATAAGATGAATGAAATGGGCTTAACTTCCTTGCAAGTTCAAGAACGGATTGATCGTGGTCAAGTGAATATATCACATGATAATATTTCTAAGACAAAGAAGCAGATTATTTTAGAACATACAATAACATACTTTAATTTATTAAATGTGTTTTTAGCAGCGATTATTTTATCAACTGGTCGTTGGACAAACTTAACATTTATGGGTGTTATTATTATGAATTCTTTGATTGGAATTTATCAGGAACTAAAAGTGAAAAAAATTATTGATCAATTGACAGTTGTCACTGTTAAAAAGATTAAAGTTATACGTGATCATCAACAACAGATGATACCAATTGAAGATTTGGTTATTGATGATATTGTTTTTTTAGAGAGTGGTAATCAAATTGGAACAGATTGCTGTATGTTGACATCACAAGGAATGGAAGTCAATGAATCAATGCTGACTGGTGAATCGAAGCCAGTAAAAAAGAAAGAAAATGATGAACTATTGGCTGGAAGTTTTGTCGTTGCCGGAAGTGGATATGCGCGTGTTTTAAGAGTGGGTAATGATAATTATTCTACTCAGCTTGTTCATAAAGCTAAACACAAAAATAAAGCGTCCTCAGAAATGAAAGATGCTATTGAGAAAGTCATTAAAGTATTGAGCTTTGTGATTGTTCCTGTGGGGTTGGTGCTCTTTGTTTCTCAACTTTCTGCTTCGCCTCAAGATCATGCAACAGCGATTGTTAAGACTGTTGGTGGTGTCATTGGGATGATTCCTGAAGGACTTGTCCTATTGACGAGTTTATCATTTATTTTAGGTGTAGGTAAATTAGCCAAAAGAAAAGCATTGATACAGGAAATGGAAGCCATTGAAGCTTTAGCACGTGTTGATGTTTTGTGCCTAGATAAAACGGGAACAATTACTACAGGTGAACTTGAAGTTGAAAAAATTGATGCTTTGAATGATTATTCAGCTGATTTTATTCATCAGATTATGGGTATTATGGCTTTTGGCTTTGATGATATCAATGCAACCCAGAAGGCATTAAGAGGCTATTTTAAAGAGCCTATTGATTTGTCTATATCGGCTTTAATTCCATTTTCTTCTCAGCGAAAAATGCGTGCTTTGCAGCTATCTAATGGACAACGTTATGTTTTAGGTGCACCTGAATATCTTTTAGAAGAAGATGATCCTTTGCTTCATAGAGTGAATGACTATTCTAATCAGGGATTACGTGTCCTTTTATTAGGTGAAACAGATTTATTAGATGAAGCACAAAGTCAAATTGGCAGTGTTAAAGCCATGGCGTTGATTGTGATTCATGATTGCATACGAGAAGAAGCCAAAGATACTCTTCGCTTTTTTGATGATGCCGCTGTTAATATATGCATTCTTTCTGGAGATAACCCAATGACTGTGTCAAGAGTTACTCAATTAGCGGGATTAAAAGGTGGCGAGAAATATGTGGATGCCTCAACTCTGCCAACAGATGATGAAGAGTTACAAAAAGTAGTTGCTCATTATCGTGTGTATGGTCGTGTGAAACCAGAACAAAAACAACAAATCATTAAGGCTTTTCAGGCAAGTGGGCATGTCGTTGGAATGGTTGGCGATGGTGTCAATGATGTACTTGCATTAAAAGATGCGGATTGTGGTATTGCAATGGCGGCTGGCAGCGATGCAGCCAAGCAGGCAGCACATATTGTTTTGCTTGATTCTAATTTTGCATCAATGAAAGCAATTGTGAATGAAGGAAGAGCCATTATTGCTGATATTGAAAGAGTCAGTTCTTTATATCTTACAAAAACAATTTATTCAACAGTATTATGTCTGATTTTTGCCATGCTACGAATCAGTTATCCATTTACACCACTTCAATTAAGTCTTATTAGTGGTTTAGCTATTGGTATTCCTAGTTTTCTAATCACAATTGAACGTTCTTCATCATTATCTGCTCAAGGCTTCTTGCGTCATGTTATTTCAACGGCTGTACCTTGTGCAGTGACAATGATTGTTTATATGTTATTGATTGCTTTGATAGGACAATGGCTGCATTTTGATATGAAAATGTATTCAACATTTTATTTCTTAGTTGCTGGTTTTATAAGTTTTCTTGTTGTCTTTATCGTTTGTATGCCATTAAATCATATGCGCATTATGATAGCATCTATATTGACTGCTCTTTTTTATCTGATTTTATTCTTTATGCCTCATTTCTTTGGGATTTATCCACTGATCGGGCATTGGGAATTACTTTGGATTATACCTATTTGTATCAGTTCAGTATTTGTTATTGGTATGTTTAAAAAATTGATTCATAAGTTGTATCAATATCATGAACGTCGTTTATCATCACAGCGATAAATGCTTCATTGAAATAATAACATTGTCATGATAAAAAGCAGACTCAAATTGTTCTTTGGTGGCTGTATAAAAATGGTAGGGATGAATACCAATATGGGAAAAATAGACACCACATTTCATTTGAATAGTACATTGATGCTGATGATAAATAAAGGAATGTTCTATCAGATAATGATGAAATTGGATAAGAATTTTTGTCAGATCTTCTTCATGAATGTCAAACATCACCAAAAAGAATTTTTGGGAATCTTGAATATAAAGATTAGCATGACCAATGTCTAAACGATGTATAATTTGCTCTAAAATTTTAGGAGATAATTTGTAATAAAAATAAGGATTTTTTTCAAATAAATAAGGCTCAACATAAAACTCCATATAAATACCAATAATTTGTTTAATATGTTTAGGTTTATCAAGTGTTTTAAAAAATGAATATAATTTTTCTTGATGATGGGAAGTATGATATGTTTGGTCTGGGTCCAAAATATGTTGAGAGAAACTTGTCTCTTCATTTGGATTATAAATATACATTTTAATCACCTCTATCTGTTATACCATATTTTGGATATCGGATTATTGTAGAATTTGTCGAAAAAGTAAAATAAATGAGAAAGGGATAGGTATGAATTTAAAAAGAAAGACGCTTTTGCGTGATATAGGTTGTTTAGTGTTAGCGGGGGTAGTGATTGTCGGGCTTTATATGTATTTGACAGCTTCTTCATTACATTTTGTATCAGATCGTGAAATTGAAATCAATTCTGTTGTTGATTTTTCAAAGTTTTTAAAAGATGTGAAGGGTGGAGACATTCATGATGTAAAAATAGATAGTTCTGCAGTGAATGTGAAAAAAATTGGCGAATATCAGGTGATTTATAAATATCAGGATGAAGAAGTCAAACTGAAAGTGAAAGTTGTAGATACGACAGCACCTGAATTTGAAGTTCAAACACAGTCGGTTGCACTTCATCAAACAATTGATCCTTCAAAACTTGTGAAAAATATTAAAGATGCGAGTCAGACAACAGTCAACTTTGCTAAAAAATATAATTTTAATCAGATTGGTGAACAGGAAGTAGAAGTGATTGTTAGTGATGAGTATAAAAATTCAGCAACACAAAAAGTCAAAGTTAAAGTTGTTGAAGATAAAAAGGCGCCTGTTATTATTGCTGGAAATGCAAGTGTTATTGTAGGCAGTACAATTGATTTAAAGTCTTTAGTTTCTATAAAAGATGATTTAGATGATAAACCGACACTAACAGTTGAAGCGGGGCAGTTTGATGTTCAAAAGCAAGGAAGTTATCAAGTGAAATATTTAGCTGCTGATGCTTCAGGAAATCAGTCAGAAAAAACAATTATTATTCAGGTTATTGATAAAACTGGTGAAGATGAAAAAGTGGTTTACTTGACTTTTGATGATGGACCATCACATTATACACCTCAAGTTCTTGATATTTTAGATCGTTATCATTGCAAAGCAACTTTCTTTATTACAGGAATGAATAGTGCTTATCGTAAATATATTTCAATTGCGCATGATAAAGGTCATACAATAGGTTTACATACATATAGTCATAGTTATTCAAAAGTCTATGCTTCTGTTGATGCCTACTTCAAGGATTTAGAAAAAGTCGGACAATTAGCCAAAGACTATATTGGTTTTGTACCTAAATATATTCGTTTCCCAGGTGGAAGTTCAAATGCTGTTTCTAAAAAATATACCAAGGGGATTATGAGCAAATTAACCAAGATGGTGGAAGAAAAAGGCTATATCTATTATGATTGGAATGCTGAAAATGGTGATGGTTATGCGAAAATGAGTCAGTCTGAAATGTATAAACGTGCAACATCTTCTTCAGCTAAAAAAATCATGATTTTAATGCATGATGCTAATGGAAAACAAAATACAGTTGATACTTTACCTAAGATTATTGAATATTATCAGAAAAAAGGATATACATTTAAAGCCATTGATGATTCTTCAATAGTTCCTCATCAACATGTGAATAATTAAGCCCAAGTGGGCTTTTTTATTTTCTTGTACATATAATATAGAGGTGATTATCATGGGAAAGAAAAAAGGATTCATTATTGCTTTATTGATTTTAGGGTATTGTCTAATATTAAAATATTTATTTGGTGTTTTGTTGCCTTTTTTGTTGGCTTTATTATGTTATTATGTGATGAAGCCTTTAATTGATATTTTAGAAAATCATTTTCATGTGAAAAGAAGTGCTATAGGAATATCCTTGTTATTGGTGATTTATTTATTATTAACGATATTGCTGGGAAGTCTTTTTACCTATATTTTCTTTTTCCTTGCAGATACATTAGAACAATTACCTTTTTATTATGAAACAATGATAGAACCATTTTTTAATCAACTCATGGTATTGATTACTAAACAATTCTCCTTTTTTCATCAAACAAATCTATTAACAACAATTCAGAACTTTTTAACACAAAGTTTTTTTCAGGGAATAACTTCTTTATCAATGATAATCACACATATTCCATCATTTATTTTTTCTTTTTTTCTCTTTATTATTTCAACATTCTTTTTGGTATTAGATTATGAACCTATGAGAGACAAAATGTTATCAATTTGTCATACCCGTTTCATTTCCATTCTTTTATTACTGAAAAATAAATGTTTAAAAAGTTTATGGATTTATATCAAATGTCAAATCATATTGATGATTATTTGTTTTATAATTTTATTCATTGGAATGACAATATTAAAAATGCAACATCCTTTACTATATGCATTGCTTACAGCTTTTTTAGATAGTTTACCTTTTATTGGTGTTGGAATTGTTTTGATTCCAATGTGTATTTTCTTTGTGTTTAAAGGATTTTATTTAAAAGCATTATATTTATTTTTGATTTATTTAATGATTAATGTTATGAGAAGTTTATTAGAACCTCGAATCATGAATAAACAAATGCAAATTCCATCATTTCTTTTATTGTTGTCAATGATGATCCATCTTCATTTTTTTGGAATCATAGGGATTATTCTTTCGCCAATTCATATGAGTCTCATTTATAGCTTTTTAGATTCTGAGGAATCTACTTTGCAGCAATAAAATGATTTGATATAATAGAAATCAAAAGGGAGATGGAAATATGTCAAAAAAATATTTTTTCTTTGATATTGATGGAACATTGACAAATAAGCAAACAGGTGAATTGGTTCCAAGTGCTAAAAAAACAATTCAGAAGTTACAACAAAATGGTCATTTTGTTTGTATAGCAACAGGACGCGCTTATTATAAAACCAAAGATTTTGCTAAAATGGCAGGTATTCATCATATTGTCAGTAATGGAGGAGCGGCTTTGACAATCAATGATGAATTGATTGAAAATCGTCCTTTAGATCATGAGCGTGCAGTGGCTTTGTGTCTTGAGGCCCAACAAAAAGGATATGGAATGCTGATTGCTTATAATGATAGTATAGATGTTCTTATGAAAGACGAATTGTTTATTCAACAGGTTGGTTATCGCCAAGAACCAACGAGATACATATTGGATAGATCCTTGAAATATGATCAGATAGAGCAGATTTATAAAATATATATTGCGATTTCTTGCGAGGATGAAGATAAACTAGATTTAAAAGATTCTTTAGGACATATTCGATTTATGGATGAATATTTAACATACCAGCATGATGCTAAAGATGAAGGTATTTATAAAATGTTAAAAAGAGTTGGTGGGCAAATAGAAGATGTTGTTGTTTTTGGTGATGACTATAATGATTTGGTTATGTTTAAAAAAGAATGGACCAATATTGCGATGGGAAATGCCTGTGATGCATTAAAGTCACAAGCAACATTTGTGACAAAAGCCAGTAGTGAAGATGGTATTGAGTATGCTTGTCAGCATTTTGGATGGATATAAGGCTTTTTTTGATTTCATTATAGCAGTTTTGCATTTATTGCGTTATACTAGAAGGAGAAGATGTATGGGAGGACAAACATATGAAAAACAAATATCATCATCATAATCTTAAAAGTATTGCAACTATTGTAGGAGTTCTGCTTGTTATTTGTTTCATTGTTATTTTTGTTAGTGGAGATCATTATAAACAATACTTAGGATTAACTGAATATCCCAATTGTATGAAATTAAATGAGTATGGTGATGAAGGAAATGAAGAGGGTGTACGTTTTCAGACAACGACACTAACACCTGATTATCAGGATGTCTATGCACTTGCGTTTGAAAGTTATTACATGACTTCATCTGACACAGCTTCACAAAAATATGATAAGTTATCTCAAGAGTTCCCAAAGGAAAATATTTTGACAATGGATGAACAGATGATATCATCAACAGTAAAAGTGAAGTCAATTATTAATAAAGATGATAAAGTTTATTTTATTGTACAAGATGATTCAACAGTTTTTAAAGCTTATGGTGAACATGAAGAGATGGATAAAAAACAGAAGTGGTTTGATGTATTAAAGATTCATTATCAAATTCCTCAATCTTTATAATATCATAATCATAATAAGAAACAGTTATTGCCAACTGTTTCTTTTCTTTAGAGTAATAGGAAAACATATTTATTGTATACAATTATACAAAAGTGTGCTATAATACAGAATACATAAGGGGTGATAGGATGGAAAATAAAATTCAAAGTTTTTTTGAAAAATCTCTACGTGAAAATGAGATTGACAATGAGTTGTATAAAGTTTATTCTGTCAAAAAAGGTTTACGAAACGAAGACGGAACAGGAGTTCTTGTAGGATTAACAAGAATATCTGATGTTGTGGGGTATAAAAAGGTAGATAATGAGAAAGTCGATGATTATGGAAGTCTTTATTATCGTGGAATTAATGTGAAAGATATTGTTCAAGCTCCTCGACGTGAAAAAAGATATCTTTTTGAAGAAGTCTGTTTTTTAATTCTTTTTGGATATTTACCAAATGAACAAGAATTTTTGGAATTCAAACAGATTTTAAGTGATAACTATGAATTACCACCACATTATTTAGAAGCGAATATACTTGGCTTTCCAGCTAAAAATCTGATGAATAAATTGCAGCAGGAAGTTTTAATGTTATATGGATATGATCAGGATGCTGATAATATTGGAATTAGAGAAACATTAGAAAAGGGAATTAATTTATTAGCTAAAATTCCTAGTATTGTTTGTTATACTTATCAAACAAAAGTTCATTATTTTGAAGAACAGAGTCTTTTTATTCATCATGTTAATAAGGATTATAGTATTGCGGAAACGATTTTAGCATTATTAAGAGATGATGGTATGTTTAGCGAAAAAGAAGCTGAAGTTTTAGATGTTGCTTTGTTATTGCATGCTGATCATGGTGGTGGAAATAACTCAACATTTACTAATGTTGTGATTTCTTCTACTGGGACAGATATTTATTCAGCTGTTGCAGGAGCAATTGGTTCATTAAAAGGGCCACGTCATGGTGGTGCAAATTTAGCAGTTAAACAACAAATGGAATTAGTAATTGATGAAATATCAACACATGCAACAGATGAACAGATTCAAAGCATTATTGAACGTATTTTAGATAAACAATTTAATGATCATAGTGGACTTATTTATGGAATTGGACATGCGGTTTATACGTTAAGTGATCCACGTAGTGAGATTTTATCTGAAAAATGTAAAGAATTGGCTATTGAAAAAGGACGCATTGATGAATATCAGTTTTATTGCCGATTTGCTCAAATTGCGATTGAGGAAATCTATCGTAGAAAAGGCATTCATGTTTGTAGTAATGTTGATTTTTATAGTGGTCTTGTCTATGATATGTTAGGTATTCCAAGTGATCTTTATACTTTGTTGTTTGTTGTAGGAAGAACAGTTGGCTGGATTGCTCATAATATAGAAAATAAACTTTATTCAAATCGTATTATTAGACCAGCTACAAAATATGTTGGTGAAGTCAAAGAATATGAAGATATAGAAAAACGATAATCATTATCCTTAAATTAGAGATGATTACAGAAGTTATTGATAAACAAATCAATAGCTTTTTTTGTATAAAAAAACCAAGGAATTTTCCTCGGCTTATTTAACTAACTTAGTCCAATGATACTTATCTTCTAATTTTCCCCATTGAATACCAGTAAGTGTGTCATACAATTTTTGGGTTAATTCACCAGTCTTGAAATCATTAACAGTGATTTTTTCGCCTTTATAATATAATTCTCCAATTGGTGAAATAACAGCAGCTGTCCCAGTTCCCCATGCTTCTTTTAAAGCTCCTGTTCTTCCTGCTTCCATGAGTTCATCAATACTTAAATCACGTTCTTCAACTTGATAACCCCAATCTTTTAAAATATGAATAATAGAATCTCTTGTCACTCCAGGTAATACAGAACCTTCTAATGCAGCTGTTACAACAGTATTATCAATTAAGAACATAACATTCATTGTTCCAACTTCTTCAACATATTTACGATGGACACCATCTAACCAAAGAACTTGCGTATAACCATTTTGTTCAGCCTTAACTTGTGCCGCAATACTTGCTGCATAGTTACCACCACATTTTGTAAAGCCAGTTCCACCTTTCACAGCTCTTACATATTCATCTTCTACCCAAATCTTAACAGGATTAACACCT
Organism: Candidatus Stoquefichus sp. SB1; assembly: GCF_001244545.1. Taxonomy (NCBI): domain Bacteria; kingdom Bacillati; phylum Bacillota; class Erysipelotrichia; order Erysipelotrichales; family Erysipelotrichaceae; genus Candidatus Stoquefichus; species Candidatus Stoquefichus sp. SB1. Next base: position 23,131 of record NZ_LN852693.1, read on the forward strand.
TCAGGATAATAAGCACCAACTGGTGATAGAATAATCATGAATTGATAACTTTTTGCTGGATGAACACCAACTCCTGGCTCAGATGCAAAAGTGAATGGACGAATATATAAAGATGTTTCTGGTGCAGTAGGAATCCAATCTTGTTCAAATTTAACAAGGGCTTCAACAGCTTCTACAAACATATCTTCAGGTAACTCAGCCATACAAATTCGTTTGTTAGAATTAATCATACGACGAGCATTCATTTCAGGTCTAAATAATAGAATGTCACCATTAGGATTACGATATGCTTTTAAACCTTCAAATGTTTCTTGAGCATAATGTAAAACCATTGTTGCTGGATCCATTGGAATAGGTCCATATGGAACAATACGTGCGTCATGCCAGCCTTGTCCTTCATCCCAATCCATAATGAACATATGGTTTGTAAAATATTTACCAAAACCTAAATTGTTTTGATCAGGTTTTTCTTTAAGCGTTTTTGCTTTTTCAATTTTGATTTCCATACAAATCCCCCTTTATAATTAATGAAATTATACTCTTTTTTTATATAAGTAGCAATATATTTTTGCATTTGCCAAAAGAATGATATAATATTAAGGAATAATATAAATATAGGAGGTATTTATGATAAAGATATTGTTGTGTTGTGGTGGCGGGTTTTCTTCAAGTTATGTTGCTGAAAGAATGAAAAAAGAAATAAAAAGTTCAGGAATGGAAAAAGATGTCATGATTGAATTTTCTCCTTTTTCTATCGCAAAAGAAAAGTTTTTAGAATTTGATATTGTTGTTTGTTGTCCACATTTGAATATTTATGTAAAACAATTGGTTGAAAAAGAGGATGTTCCTGTTCCTATTTATGTATTGCCTCCTAGAATGTATGGTAATATGGAAATCAAAGAAATATATCAGGATGCATGTGATTTAATTGAAATGTTTAAGCAAACACATCAAAATCCTATTCATTTTCCTCAAGAAGATAATGTGTTAAGGATCACAAGACAATGTGCATATCGTCACCAATGAGATAAACTTTGTTTATCTTTTTCATTGCATTTTTTGACGAATGTAAAATGATTGTTATTTTACAGATGATAAAAAGTACAATTATCGTTGAAATAAAAAAGGAAATTCGATATAATACAGGACGTCTACATATTTATTTTGAAAGGAGATAAACAATGGAATATATTACATTGATAGGTATATTAATTATTGTCGTTGGTTTTGCTTTAAAACTTGATGTATTGGCAGTTGTTATTGTATCTGGAATAGTGACTGGTTTAGTCGCTGGAATGGATTTTTTTAAGATATTAGAGATATTAGGGAATTCTTTTGTAACTAATCGTCTTATGTCAATATTTTTAATTATTTTCCCAGTTATTGCAATTATTGAAAGATATGGTTTAAAAGAAAGAGCTGCTTATTTGATTGGAAAAATCAAGAATGCATCTGCTGGAAAAGTTTTATGTATTTATAGTGTTATTCGTTCAGCTGCATCAGCATTAAATGTGAGAATTGGAGGACATGTCCAATTTGTAAGACCTTTAATTTTACCAATGAGTGAAGCGGCTGCTGAAACAGCAAAAGGTGAACACATAACAGAAGCAGAAGATGAAGAAATTAAGGGCTTAGCAGCAGCTGTTGAAAACTATGGTAATTTCTTTGCTCAAAATGTTTTTCCGGCTTCTAGTGGTGTTGTTTTGATTCGTGGTACATTAGTTGGATTGGGATTTGAAGATATTACATTATCAATGATTTCTTCATCAGCAATTTATATTGCTTTGATTTCTGTGGTTTTAACATTTATCCAAGTTTTATGGTTTGATTTTAAAATGAAAAAAGGAGGAAATAAATAATGGCTGAATTTTTAAGTGTATATCTTCCTGAATTCTTTTATGTATTATGTGGGTTGGTTAGTTTTGATACGGCTATTCGTGCTACAAAAAATGAAGAAGCACGCATTGGAACATCTTTGTTTTGGTGTCTTTTAGGAATTATTTTTATGTTTGGTAAAATTATTCCTGCTACAATTGTTGGTGGATTATTGGTTGTTATGGGATGTTTAACAGCTTTTAAACAAGTGAAAATGGGAAAATTTGTCGAATCGACTCCAGAATTTCGTCAAAGTGCAAGTGAAAAAGTTGGCAATAGTATTTTTATTCCAGCAGTATCAATTGGAATTATGGCTTTGATTTTATCATTTGTGAAATATCGTACAGTTGTTGATGGGACAATAAAAATGCAGGCTCTTGATGGTGCAGTGATGACGGGTACAGCTTGTGTAGTGGCACTTTTATTAGCTTTTATCATTTGTAAGCCTAAGGTTTCAGAAACACGTTCTGATACATCTCGTTTACTAATGCAGGTAGGAGCATCATGCTTATTACCACAATTGTTAGGAGCCCTTGGAAGTGTATTTAAAGAAGCAGGTGTAGGTGAAGTTATTTCTAACATTATTTCAAGTGTCGTTCCTTCTGGTAATATTGTGATTGGTGTGATTGTCTATGTGTTAGGAATGGTTATTTTTACAATGATTATGGGAAATGCTTTTGCTGCATTTACAGTTATTACAATTGGTATTGGTTTTCCATTTGTTATTGCTCAAGGTGGAAATCCAGCTGTTATTGGTGCATTAGGAATGACTGCTGGATATTGTGGTACACTATTAACACCAATGGCTGCAAACTTTAATATTGTGCCATGTGCTGTCTTAGAAACCAAAGATCAAAAATGGGCAGTTATTAAAGCACAATTACCAATGGCTCTTGTTATGATAGTCATTCATATTATTTTAATGTTAGTATTAGGATTCTAGGAGGAAATTATGAAAATACTTGTTACAGGTTTTGATCCATTTAATGGAGAAAAGATTAATCCGGCTATAGAATCAGTTAAATTATTACCTGATACAATTGCTGGTGCTCAGATTATTAAATTAGAAATACCAACAGTATGTCATCTTTCATTAAAAGTAATAGAAGAGGCGATTGAACAACATAATCCAGATGTTATTTTGTCTATTGGTCAAGCTGGCGGAAGAACAGATATAACTGTTGAAAGAATCGGTATTAATATTGATGATTGTCGTATTCCGGATAATGCTGGACAACAAATTATTGATGAACCTGTTTTTGCAGATGGACCAGCTGCTTATTTTGTCAATTTGCCAATTAAAGCAATGGTTGCACGTATTCAAGAACATCAGATACCAGCATCTGTATCAAATAGTGCAGGAACATTTGTTTGCAATCATGTGACATATGGTGTTCGTCATATCATTGAAACAAAATTTCCTGGCAAAAGAAGTGGTTTTATACATATTCCTTTTTTACCTCAACAAGTTATTAATAAAAAGAACATGCCTAGCATGAGTTTAGAGACAATTGTTGAAGCGTTAAGTGTGGCTATTGAGGCCATTGTTGATACTGAAGTTGATTTAAAAATTACTGGTGGAGCAACGCATTAATGAAACAGAAAATATTTGTATATGGAACATTGAGAAAAGGAATGTATAATTATGATTTGTATTTAAGAGATGAAAAATCATTTCGTTATTATGCCTATGCAAAAGGAAGCCTTATGACAATCCTTGGGAGAGTATACCCAGCCTATTTAACAGATGGTCAAGATATGATTTTAGGTGAAATTCATGAAGTAAGTGATGAAACTATGAATTCTATTGATCAGTTAGAAGGATATCTTGGTGAAGGTAATCCTAAAAATGAATATAACAAGGAATTATGTGATATTTATAATGAACAGGGTGAGGTTGTAGAACAAGCTTATATATATGTTTATAATATGGAAAATCCAAGTAATGTTTTTACATTAGGTAAGGATATTGAATCACATGATTATGTTGAGTATATTCAAAAAGTGAAATTACGTGAAAAAAGTTTATTCGATTATGATGTCGAATAGACTTTTTTTATATAAATAAACACTTATGATAACAATAATCATAAGTGTTTATAAGAATTCATAAAATATATTGATTTTTTATTCGATAATTTCAATTTGTAATGACTTCATAACATCAATACTTTCCTGATGAACTTTTTCATCAGCACTTGCACAACCTCTTAAATCAATGCAGATAGGTATATCAGGTTGAGCAGCTTTGGCCATAATAGCGTTAGATAAAACACAAATATGAGAAACAACCCCAACAAAGGTAATATCTTGATATTCTTTTCCTTCCAAATAGTAAGCCAAATCCAATGAAGGGAAGGTAGGCTTTTTAAAACATAAACAATCTTGTAGTAATTCCCCAACTTTGCCATAAAGTTCCCAGCCATCTGTATGTTCTATACAATGTTCTATTGGAAGATGTTTTCCTTCATATGTTGTGAGATAGTTTTCAGTATGGGTATCCATTGTATAAACAACTTCATCACCATTCATATGATACTCCTTAATAAGATTAACAATATGATCTTCTAATTCTTTAGCTTTCTCAAAACCTAAACTACCAGAAACAAAATCATTTTGAAAATCTACTACGACTAATAATCTTTTCATATTTTCACCCCGTTTTTATCTATTTTACCAAAATAAGTTGACTTGTCAATCAATTCATTATATAATCATATTGTCATATGAATAATTGTTCATATAAAAGGAGGAATAACATGGATAAATCAACAATTGTTAATCAAAATGTCGTTGATCAGGTGACAAAATCATTGCCTGATGAAGAAATATTATATGATGTTGCTGAATTATTTAAAGTTTTTGGCGATTCAACACGAATTAAAATTATATGTGCACTCTTTGAATCAGAGATGTGTGTTTATGATTTAGCCGCTGCTTTACAGATGACACAATCAGCTATTTCTCATCAGTTAAGAATATTAAAGACAGCGAATTTAGTGAAATTTAGAAGAGATGGAAAAATGATGTATTATTCATTAGATGATGAACATGTTCAACAAATTTTCGATGCTGGATATAAGCATGTTATAGAATAAGGAGGAAATAAGATGCTAAAGAAGTATGTTATTAAAAATCTTGATTGTGCATCATGCGCACAAAAGATTGAAAATATGATTCAAAAAAGAGATGATGTTCAAGAATGCTCATTGTCATTTGCCAATGAATTGTTAATGATAGAATCAGTTCATGAAATAGATATAGATGAATTACAAAGTGCTATTCAAAAATTAGAACCAGAAGTGACAATTGAAGAAAAGGGTCAACACCAATCACATGTTCATCATCATACACATCATGAAGATGCTTGTGGCTGTGGACATGACCATAGTCATCATGAACATCATCATGGTGAAGACTGTGACCATGATCATGACCATTGTGATTGTGATCATCAACACGACCATGATCATCGTTCATTAGATAAACAAGGCGTTCTTGCTTATCATATTGCAGGGTTGGATTGTGCATCATGTGCAATGAAAGTGGAGTCAGCTATTCAAAAAATGGAACAAGTTGATGATGCAGTTTTGAATTTTTCAACAGAGACATTGCAAGTTGTTCCACATAGTCAAGTCAATAAAGATGAATTATTGATTGCTTTACAGCAAGTTATTGATCATGTTGAAGATGGAGTGGTTCTTTCTTATAAAGATGAGAAACGAATCATAGAGAAACCTCAGTTATTTGTATGGAAAGATAATCTTGCATTGATTATTGGTGTTGTGGCATATATTATAAGTTTATTGTTAAAAAGTCAGTCATATGCAGTCTTTGGTTTTGTTATTGCATATATACTGATTGGATATGAAGTTGTTTTTAAAGCAGTGAAAAATATTTTAAGAGGGGAAATCTTTGATGAAAACTTCTTAATGAGTATTGCAACAATAGGAGCTTTTCTGATTGGTGATTATGCAGAAGCTGTTGCGGTGTTGTTGTTCTATTCAATTGGTGAGATTTTTCAATCTTATGCTGTTAATAAAACGAGAAGTTCGATTTCTTCTTTAATGGATATTAAGAGTGAATATGCTAACTTAAAAACAAATGATGGAGTGATTAAGGTGACACCAGAAGAAGTGAAAGTTGGCGATATATTGGTTGTTAAAGTGGGTGAAAAAATTCCTTTGGATGGCGTTATTGTGAATGGTCATTCATTGTTGGATACTTCTAGTTTAACAGGGGAATCTGTGCCTAGAGATGCTTATCAAAATGATGAAGTTTTAGCCGGGGTTGTCAATTTAACAGAAATATTAGAAGTTAAGGTGACAAAACCATATGTTGATTCAACTGTTTCAAAAATCTTGGAATTAATGGAAAATGCGGCAAGTAAAAAAGCACCTATTGAAAAATTTATTACAAGATTTGCAAGAATCTATACACCAACAGTTGTTGGCTTAGCCGTTTTATTAGCGATTGTTCCAATGTTTATTTTTGAAGATGCTCAATTTACAGAATGGTTATATCGTGCCTTAACATTCTTGGTTGTTTCTTGTCCTTGTGCACTCGTCATCTCTATTCCATTAGGACTCTATGCTGGACTTGGAAAAGCAAGTAAGTTAGGGGCATTGATTAAAGGTGGAAATTATTTAGAATTATTGAAAGATGTGGATACTGTTGTTTTTGATAAAACAGGAACACTTACAAAAGGTTCGTTTGATGTTGTTGAAGTCAATGGTTCAGATGATTTGTTGATGTATGGTGCTTATGGTGAATTTTATAGTAATCATCCGATTGCGAAAAGTATTGTTGCAAAATATGCTCAAAATATTGATGAAAGCCAAATTCGTGATTTTAAAGAAGTGGCAGGTAAAGGTATAGATGTTATGATTCGTCAAAAACATGTTGTTTTGGGGAATGCATCTTTCTTTGAAGAATTAGGAATTGCTGTTAAAGAACCACAAACAGTTGGAACAATTGTTTATGTTGCTATTGATGGACAATTTGCAGGTTCAATTGTTGTTGCTGATCAGATTAAAGAAACAACAGTTAAAGGAATTCAAGCTTTAAAATCAGTAGGAATTAAAAATACGGTCATGTTAACAGGGGATCATCATCGTGTAGCTGAAGATGTTGCTCAAAAATTAGGAATTGACAGTGTATATAGTGAATTATTACCACAGGATAAAGTTGGTAAAGTAGAAGAATTATTAAATCGTAAACAAGGCTATGTTGCTTTTGTTGGTGATGGAATTAATGATGCCCCAGTTCTTGCAAGAGCAGATGTTGGTATTGCTATGGGTGGTGTTGGCAGTGATGCAGCCATTGAAGCTGCTGATGTTGTTTTGATGCAAGATAATATTGAAACAATTAAAGATGCTATTGTTGTTTCACATAAGACAAATAAGATTCTTAGACAAAATGTGGCTTTTACATTAATTATTAAAATAGGTGTTTTATTATTAACAATGTTTGGATTATCAAATATGTGGATGGGTGTTTTTGCTGATGTTGGTGTCACTTTAATTGCCATTTTAAATGCAATGCGCGTATTAAGATAAATCAATATAAATAAAGTCAATGGCTAAGAAGTAGAATAGACTCTACTTCTTTTCTTTAAATCAACAAAGGAAGGTTTCAAAACATATGAAAATACGTTATAATAGAGAAAGTGGGGTGGAGATATGACTTTAGATGATGTTCAGCCTGGAAAGATGGTTGTGATTGAATCAGTCGGTGGTCAAGGTTTATTAAGACGCCGTTTATTAGAAATGGGCTTAACGCCTAAAACAAAAATTAAAGTTCGTAAGATAGCACCAATGGGGGATCCGATTGAAGTGTATTTGCGTAGTTATGTGTTAACATTAAGAAAAGATGATGCTTCCAAGATTGAAGTCAGGGAGGTTAGTGATGAATAGAAAGATTGCATTGATTGGTAATCAAAATTGTGGAAAAACAACTTTATTTAATGCTCTAACAGGATCATCTCAACATGTGGGAAATTTTCCTGGTGTAACAGTTGAACAAAAAAAGGGTTTTATAAAAAAACATAAAGATGAATTTGAATTAATAGATTTACCAGGAATTTATTCGTTATCACCATATACATCTGAAGAAATTGTTTCAATTCAATTTTTATTAGAAGAACATCCTGATTTAATTATTAATATTGTTGATGCAACAAATATTGAAAGAAATTTATATTTAACAATGCAATTAATGGAATTAAATATTCCTATGATTCTTGTCTTAAATATGATGGATGAGGTGATTACCAGTGGAAATTGTATTGATATTGATGGATTAAAAGAACGATTAGGTATGGAAGTGATTCCGATTTCAGCAAGTAAGAATGAAGGTATTGAAGATGTGATTACAGCCATTGAAAAAACGGTTGGGAAACCAGCAAGGCATTTAGATTTATGCCATGGACCTGTTCATAAGGCAATTCATTCTATTTCTCATATTGTTGAACAGCGTGTTCATGCTTTACATCTTCCTTTGCGATATTGTGTGACAAAACTCATTGAGGGTGATCAGGATATGTTTAAGACCTTGGATGTCAGTGATAATGATTGCCATATTATTGAACATATTTTAGAAGGTATGGAGGATGAATCAGGAACTGATCGTGAAGCAGCTTTGGTTGATATGCGTTATTCATTTATTGAAGATGTTTGTTATTATTGTGTTTTTAGTGAATGTGAAACCAAAGAACAAGTTCGTTCTGAGAAAATAGATCGTTTACTTACACATAAATATTTAGGGATTCCTATCTTTATATTGATTATGTTATTAATTTTCTATTTGACATTTTATTTTATTGGTGCGCCATTACAAGATTTAATGGATCAGATGATTACTTCATTATCGCATGGAATTGTTGCATTTTTACAAAGACAGCATGTCGCTTATTGGTTACGTGCTTTGATTGGTGATGGTATATTAGCGGGTGTGGGAAGTGTCTTGTCTTTTTTGCCAGTCATTGTGATTTTGTTTTTCTTCTTGTCATTATTGGAAGATAGTGGTTATATGGCGAGAGTGGCTTTTGTTATGGATAAGGCCTTACGAAAGATTGGTTTATCTGGTCGCTCTTTTGTCCCTATGTTGATAGGGTTTGGATGTAGTGTTCCTGCTATTATGGCAACACGTACATTATCAAGTGATCGTGATCGAAAGATGACTATTGTATTGACCCCGTTTATGTCATGTAGTGCGAAGTTACCGATTTATGGAATGATTATTGCTGCGTTCTTTCCAACAAAGGCAGCACTTGTCATGATGACTATCTATTGTATTGGTATACTGGTCGCTATTCTTTCAGCGTTGTTGTTAAAAAGTACAGTTTTCTTAGGTGAACCTGTTCCTTTTGTATTAGAATTGCCAGCCTATCGTATACCTACTTTAAAAAATGTGTTTTTGAATGTGTGGGATAAAGCCAAAGATTTTATTCGTAAAGCTTTTACTGTTATATTTATTGCCTCAATGGTTATTTGGTTCTTACAAAGTTTTAATTTCCAATTTGAAATGATTGAAGATAGCAGTCAAAGTATTTTAGCAGCCATTGGTTCATTTGTTGCTCCAATATTTAAACCATTAGGATTTAGTGATTGGCGTGCTTCAACCGCATTGATGACTGGAATTACAGCTAAAGAATCAGTTGTGTCAACACTAACAGTTTTAACTCAAGCGTCTAATACTGTTGCTTTAAATACCGCTCTAGCAACAATCTTTACACCCTTAAGTGGTTTTGCATTTTTGGTGTTTACAGTCCTATATATGCCTTGTATTGCTGCCTTTGCAGCAACAAAACGTGAACTTGGTTCATGGTGGCAAGCTATTGGTACGGTTTTATTCCAGACAGGTGTTGCTTATGTTGTTGCGTTTGTTATTTATCAGATAGGGAGTTTTTTATGATGAGTCTTGCGGATTGGATTGTGGTCATTATATTGCTGGTTTGTGTGGTTTTATCAATCAAGGTAATGAAAAGGTCTCATTGCCATGATTGTTCTCATTGTGATAAGATGTGTGGAGGAAAAGAGAATGGAAAAGAATGTAGAAAAGTTATTAAGGATTAAGGAAAAGGAATTAATTCAAGCTTTTGAAGCCAATAATATGACTTGTTTATTTGTGAAAGATAAGGATGAGTTAACACATTATTTAAAAGGTATTTTTAATCAGCAAAAAAAGGTTGCTGTTGGTGGAAGTGTAACTTTGAATCAATTAGGTGTTATTGATTTAATTAGAGAAAGTGATGTTGATTTTATTGATCGTTATGAGGAAGGATTATCTCGTGATGAAATGATGAATCGTTTTAGAGAAAGTTTTTTTGCTGATTTGTTTATTACCAGTACAAATGCGTTAACGATGGATGGTTGCTTATATAATATTGATGGGACAGGAAATCGTGTAGCGGCAATGATTTTTGGTCCAAAAGAAGTGATTGTCATTGCTGGACTTAATAAAATCTGTTTAAATGAACAAGAGGCTATCGCGCATATACGAGAATGTAGTGCCCCTACAAATGCTATGCGTTTAAATAAAAAAACACCTTGTGTCAAAACTGGTCATTGTATGGATTGTCGCAGTCCTGAGCGTATTTGCAGCAGTTATGTGAAACTGGGATATCAAGGACAAGTGAATAGGATTAAAGTCATTATTGTTGAAGAAAATTTAGGATATTAGGTGAGAAATATGAAAAGACAAGCAGGACTCTTATTTCCAATCTCTGCTTTGCCAAATCGTTATGGTGTTGGTGATTTTGGAAAATATGCATATGAATTAGTCGATAAAATGGCAGCTGCCTACATTCATTTATGGCAGATTTTACCATTGAATCCTTTAGGTTATGGAAATTCGCCATATCAGCCGTTATCAACACATGCGGGAGATGAGATTTATTTAAGTTTAGATGATTTTATAAAAGATGGTCTTTTAAAGGAAGAAGAAGTCACATATTTTAACAGTCAGTTACCTTTTGTTGCATATCAGCAGGTACGACCTGTAAAAGAACAATTATATAAGTTGGCTTTTTCACGTTTCCAACTTCATGATGATTATCAACAATTTATAACTGAAAATCCATGGGTTCAGGATTATGCTTTATTTAAAGTCTTTAAAGATCAGAACCAACAAAAAACATGGTTGGAATGGGAAGATGAATATAAATATTATTATCAGGAAAAGACATTTTCTTTATTACCATTTATCAAAGATATTGATTATCAAATATTTTTACAATATTATTTCTTTAAACAATGGAATGCTTTAAAGAATTATGCGAATGCAAAGGGCATTATGATTATTGGAGATATGCCTATTTATGTTGGATTAGATTCTGCTGATGTTTGGAGACATCAAGAAAATTTCTTATTGGAAGAAGATGGAACACCATCTTTTGTTGCTGGAGTTCCACCTGATTATTTTAGTAAATTTGGACAAAGATGGGGAAATCCATTATATGATTGGGACTATCTTGAGAGTGATCATTTTAAGTTTTGGATTGAACGTATGAAAGCTGCCCAAAAAATGTATGATACAGTTCGTATTGATCATTTTAGAGCTTTTGATACTTATTGGAAGATTCCTGCTAGTGAACCAACAGCAGTGATTGGAGAATGGATAGAGGCACCAGGGTATAAACTATTTGATGCATTGTATCAAAATATTGATCAACTTTCTATTTTAGCTGAAGATCTTGGTGAATTAAGAAATGAAGTTTATGAGTTAAGAGATCATTATCATTTGAAAGGAATGTATGTTTTTCAGTTCCATCATGCATATGATTTTGATTTTGAAAAGGTTATTGTTTATACAGGAACGCATGATAATGATACTTTAGTAGGATGGCTGGATACAATTGAACAATCAGAAACGAAAATATTAAAAGAATTACTTGAAAAATATGATGAAAAAGAGATATATCAGAAGATTATTCATTATTGTCTAGATTTAAATGCAAATCAAGTCATCGTTCCGTTTTGGGATATGATGGGATGTGACGCGTCATGTCGATTTAATATTCCAGGTCAAATTGGTTCTCCTAATTGGGAATATCGTTTAACATCATTTGATGAATTTGATTCATATTTAGAGGTTTATGCCAATATGATAGAAAAGAGTCATAGAAAAGAGGGGTAAAATGAAAAGAGCAATTGTACTCGCTGGTGGAGGTTCTAAAGGTGCCTATGAAGCTGGCTTTATGAAAGCTTTAAGAGAATTGAATATTGATTATCAAATCGTGACAGGAACATCTATTGGAGCTTTAAATGGTTGTTTGTTAGCTCAACAAGATCAAGAAGCAATGGAACACTTATGGCAGAATTTAGATGTTAGTCAGGTTTTTGCAGGTGGATTTTCTCCTCATTTTAGTTTTGATATTGATAATATGTTAAATCAATCCAATTTAGTTGTTTCGTTTTTTAAGAAGTTCATTAAAGAAAAAGGTGCTGATATTACACCATTAAAAGAGTTAATAAGAGGTTTATTAAAAGAAGATAAGCTTTTATCTTCACCCATTGATTTTGGATTATGTACAGTTTATTATCCATCTTTAAAACCTTTGTTAATTACAAAGGAAGAAATGGAAAAAGAACATATATTTGATTACTTAATTGCCAGTGCATCATGTTTTCCAGTCTTTCCTATTCATACTATCAAAGATCAATCTTTTATTGATGGTGGATACTATGATAATGTTCCAATTGATTTGGCATTTGATATGGGGGCTGATGAAGTCATTGTGATAGATATGAATAGCAAAGAACCAACACACAAACATTATGTTCAGCGACCACATGTCACATATACAATGCCATATGTTGATTTAGGCGGTTTTTTAGATTTTTCAAGAGAAGCTTTAGATCGCAATATGCGTTTAGGATATCAAACAGCAATGAAATATTGGGGGCATTATGTAGGTGTTAAATATACTTTTATAGAATTTGAAACACCACTTTTTCATGAATTTTATAAAGATATTTTGTATTTAGAAAGATATATGCGTAAGACATTTAGAAGTGACACAGGTGGAAATTTAGTTTACAAATTTATGGAAGCTCATAAAGATTTGCCTTTAGCTGAAAATGATTATTTTTATATCGCAATGGATTGGTTATTGGAAGTTGTTGAACGTGATCCAACTTATGTTTATCAATTTGATTTAGTCGTTAAAGATTTGTTGAAAGATTTTGAAAAATATACAGATAGCCAATATCAGATGATTTCACTTCATTCAACAGATGATATTTCAAGAACATTTAAGGATATGAACAAAAAAGGAATTATTGGGAGATTATTACATGGAATGCTTTATCCAGAAGAAGAAAAAATCGATACTGAAAAATTCTTAACATTGTTTGCTAAAGAAGTGATTATTGCTAGAGTCTTATTTATGTTATATAATGAAAACAAGCAATAAAAAAGAGGTTTGATAGCCAAAATTGACTATCAAATCTCTTTTTAGATATACATATTTTTTTTCGTTTTCTCGTAAATAATTTTTAATCCCTTAAATGTCAAATCTACATCATAAATGTCAATTAAATCTGTTTCACTGGCAATAATGCGTCCTAAACCACCCGTTGAAATCACTTTTAAATTTTCATTATATTCTGCTTTGATTTTTTTTATAATATACTCAGTTTGACCAATATATCCAAATACAACACCCGCTTGCATACTTTTGATTGTATTTTTAGCAATAATCTTATCAGGTTTTTGAATTTCAATTTCAGGTAATTTAGCAGCCTGTGAAGAAAGAGCATTGGCACATATACCGATTCCTGGTGCTGTTGCACCACCAACAAACTCACCTTTAGCAGTGACGACATCATAAGTTGTTGCTGTTCCAAAATCAATGACTAAGCAAGGTCCGCCATAAGTATAGAAGGCACCGGCTGCATCAACTAAGCGATCAGCACCTAATGTTGAAGGATTATCAATACGAATATCAATTCCTGTTTTTACACCAGGCCCAATAAAAATAGGATTCTTATGTAAATATTTCTTAACACAATTGGTAAAAGAATAATTGATTTTAGGAACAACACTGCTAATAATAATATCTTCAATATCATCAACTGAAATAGAAGAAGCATTTAAAAACGATAATAACATAAAACCATATTCATCAGATGTTCTTTGAAATTTCGTTGTTAAACGATAATTCCCAATAAGTGTGTTTTGATCATATAAACCAATCGTAATATTTGTATTCCCAATATCAATGACTGCTAACATCTTTCTTCCTCCATTTTTAATAACATATCAAAAATAACATAAGCCAATTCATCTTTAGACATTAAACCAAAATCTTTCATATCATCTTGGGTCATAATAGTCACAACATTTGTATCACCCTGAAATCCAGCACCAGCTGTCTTTAAATGATTTGCTACAATCATATCGCAATTCTTTCTTATTAGTTTATCTTTGGCATGATAAACTAAATCACTTGTTTCCATCGCAAAACCACATAAAATCTGATGTGGCTGTTTCATTTGTCCTAATTCAAATAAAATATCTTTGTTTTTATGTAATTGTAATGTCAACTGATCATCACTTTTTTTGATTTTTTCATCAGCGATTTGCTGACAGGCATAATCACCAACAGCAGCAGACATAATAATATAATCCTGCTGTTTTGCTATTGAGGTTACTGCCTCATACATTTGCTGGGCACTGATAACATCTTTCTTTTCAACCCCAAAAGGTTTTTTTAAATGTGTAGGACCACTTATTAAAGTGACCTCAGCGCCGAGACAAAAAGCTGCTTTAGCAAGCGCATAACCCATTTTTCCACTCGAATGATTTGTAATATAACGAACTGGATCGATATTTTCTTGTGTAGGACCGGCACTCACCAAGACACGTTTTCCTTGTAATGGTTTGTAAGTAAGAGCATAATCAATCATTTCAATGATATCCTGCTCATCAGCTAATTTTCCTTGACCAATATCTCCACAAGCCAAAAGTCCAGAAATAGGTTCAACAAATAAAATGCCGAGTTCTTTTAATATTTGCATATTTTTTTGAGTTATTGGATTTTCATACATATGAACATTCATTGCAGGAGCAATCATTTTAGGACAAGTAGCAGCTAAAAAAGCACTTGTCAGCATATTATCAGCCATTCCATGTGCTAATTTTGCAATAGTATGTGCACTTGCAGGAACAACAAGAAATAAATCTGCATCTTTGACAATATCAACATGAGTAATAATCGCTGGATTTTCATCATCAAATGTATCAACATAAACTTTTCTTTTGGTGAGTGATTGAATGCAGGTCGGTGTAATAAACTGAGTGGCACTTTCACTCATCATGACTTCAATTTGATAATCTTGTTTTATTAAATCACTGATCAATTGAACTGATTTAAAAGCCGCAATACTACCTGTGATACCGATAATTATTTTTTTTGACATAAGGGAATAACCTCTTTCTTTAATTCATTTTGATTAATATTTTGGATACCATAACCGCAATAATCGTTCCAACAATAGCTTCCACAATTCCATTTGTTGTTATAATACCAATCAGATAAGGGAAAAGGACTGAGAAATCTTTCCCAATAGCACTTGCATATTGAGAACCAAAAATCACATAAATACCACCGAGCACTAAGATTGTATTTGTCATAGCACCTAAAAAAGAACCTAAAGTCATGGCCATTATCTCATTTTTCATTTTCAACTTTTCATAAATGAAACCAGCCACATATCCAATCAGGACTCTTGGAATAATAGCGACAAATGCACTCATAATTGAACCACTTAGAAAAGGTGAGAAAACAAAAGATGTTACAGTTGGTTGAATTGTATTGATGATAAGACTAGACAATCCAAACACCAAACCAATACCAGCCCCTTTATTTTTACCTAAGACAATACCAGCAATAATAACGGGGATGTGCAAAGTTGTTGCACGCAAGGGACCAACTGGAATGAAACCTAAAAAAGGAATCATCACCATAAGAATTTCTATCGCAATAAAAAGCGACATGAACGCTAGGTTCTTTGTTTTTTGTTTATTCATTTTTTTCCTCCACTGTCGTTTCTTTTTGAATACGACGCTTTCTTTTATTTTGTTAAAAGTTAGATAAAGTTAACGCTTAAAAAGTCATTACTGTATATATCGCTTTTAACAACGCTATTATACAACGATGTTTTTCAAATTACAATTCATCTTCCTAAAAAAAGATTTATAAAGCATATATAAATACTATCACAAATATATCATAAAAAAATATAATAAAAAAATTTTTTTGGAAAAACACTGATAAATAGGGAATAAATAACTAGTAATAATTACTATTATTAAAAAAGTTCTTGATTTTGCCAAAATTTGTAGTATAATAAAAGCAGATGAAAAATAGAAGGAGGAAATAAAAATTATGGCAAAATGGGTATGTAAAGTATGTGGATATGTACATGAAGGAGATACACCTCCAGAAGTATGTCCAATTTGTAAAGTTCCAGCAAGTCAATTTGAAAAAGTAGAAGAGGAAAGAAAATCAAAATATACAGGAACAAAAACAGAAAAGAATTTAATGGAAGCTTTTGCTGGAGAATCTCAAGCAAGAAATAAATATACTTATTTCGCAGAAATGGCGAGAAAAGAAGGTTTAGAACAAATTGCTGCAATCTTTGAAGAAACTGCAAATCAGGAAAAACAACATGCCAAAATGTGGTTTAGTGAATTCCATGGTATTGGTGCAACTGATGAAAACTTAGAAGTTGCTGCTGCAGGTGAAAATGAAGAATGGACAGACATGTATGCAAGAATGGCTAAAGAAGCAAGAGAAGAAGGTTTTGAAGATTTAGCAATCAAGTTTGAAAATGTAGGAAAAGTAGAGAAATCACATGAAGCAAGATATTTAAGATTATTAAAGAATTATAAAGAAGATAAAACATTCAAGGGTGATGCACCTAAAGGATGGAAATGTCGTCAATGTGGATTTATCTATGAAGGTGAGCAGGCACCAGAAAGATGTCCAACTTGTGGATATCCAAAAGCCTTTTTCGAAAGAATGAGCGAAAACTATTAATAATAAAGTGATGAGATTTTCTCATCGCTTTTTCTTTTTATCAATGGTTTTACATTTTTCGATTTCTATTGTAAACTAAAAAAAGTATGTAAAGGGGAGTAAGATATGGAAAGAGAAAAATTCTCATCGCGTTTAGGCTTTATTTTAATTTCAGCTGGATGTGCTATTGGTTTAGGAAATGTTTGGCGTTTTCCTTATGTTGTAGGACAATATGGTGGAGCAATATTTGTACTTATTTATTTATTGTTTCTTGTGCTTTTAGGAGCACCTATTATGACAATGGAATTTGCAGTTGGACGAGCAAGTCAAAAAAGTGCTGTGAAAGCTTTTGAAACCATTACACCTGATAAACCTAAGTGGAAATATATTGGTTATTTCCAATCAGCTGGTAATTATATGCTGATGATGTTTTATACAACTGTTGGTGGATGGATGATTGCTTATTTTTTTAAGATGTTAAATGGTGAGTTTCAAGGTATTTCACCTCAAGGTGTGACTGATATATTTAATCAATCTTTACAAGATCCATTTATGCAGGTTTTCTGGATGATTGTTGTTGTGGCTTTAGGATTTGGTATTTGTTCATTAGGATTACAAAATGGTGTTGAAAAAATGACTAAAATCATGATGTCATCTTTATTTGTTATTATTATTGTTTTGATTGTAAGAGCTGTGACTTTACCTGGTGGAGGTGAAGGGTTGGCTTTTTATTTGATTCCTAATTTGGATTCTATATCTCAATATGGGTTATTGGAAGTGATTTTTGCGGCAATGGGACAAGCATTCTTTACACTGAGTTTAGGGATTGGTGCTATTGCTATATTTGGAAGTTATATTGGTAAAGAACGTCGTTTATTTGGTGAAACATTAAATGTTTGTGTTTTAGATACTGTTGTTGCTATTTGTTCTGGTTTAATTATTTTTCCAGCTTGTTTTGCATTTGGTGTAAATCCAGAAAGTGGACCTGGGCTTGTCTTTATTACTTTACCAAGTATTTTTAATGAAATGTGGCTAGGTCAAGTTTGGGGCTGTTTATTTTTTGTTTTTATGAGTTTTGCAGCTTTATCAACAATTGTCGCTGTTTTTGAAAATATTATTTCTTTTGGAATGGATTTATTTGATTGGTCAAGAAAGAAATCTGTTATTGTGAATTTGATTTTGATATTGATTTTATCACTGCCATGTGCTTTAGGATTTAATGTTTTGAGTCATTTGAATCCTTTTGGAGCGGGAACTTATATTCAGGATTTAGAAGATTTTCTTGTTACATATAATTTCTTGCCATTAGGTTCGTTGGCTTATTTGATTTATTGTACATCAAGATATGGCTGGGGATTTGAGAATTTCTTAGCTGAAGCCAATACAGGAGCAGGCTTAAAATTTCCAAAATGGATCAAAGTTTATTTAAAATATATTTTACCATGCATTATTATCTTTATTTTTATACAAGGTTATTGGACATTTTTTATGAAATAAGATACTTCATATTGAGGTATCTTTTTTTATATACCTCTTGACACATTATACTATGTAATGTATAGTATAAGACATAAGGAGGTATATAATGGATACACAACTTAAAAAAGGTTTTCTGGAATTTTGTGTTTTAGCAAGTTTGGTTCGCCATGATTCGTATGGCTATCAAATTATTAAAGATGTCAGTCAATGTATAGATATATCTGAATCGACACTTTATCCAATTCTTAAAAGATTAGAGAATCATGATTATGTAGAAACTTATACTGTAGAACATAATGGTCGCTTAAGAAAATATTATCAACTCACATTAACTGGAAAAACACATTTAAAAGATTTTTTAAATGGCTGGGATCAAATAGAAAATATTTATCATTATATAGAAGGGGAGTTAAACAATGACTAAACAAGCATTTATTGAAAAATTAGAAGCGGAATTAAAAGATGAAACTTATAGTACTGTCACACAAGTGATGAACTATTATGAAGAAATGATTGCTGATTTGATTGAAGATGGATATAGTGAAGAAGATGCTATATCAAAATTAGGAAGTATTGAAGAAGCAGTCGCAAATGTGAAAGGAGAAGAAGTTGTTGAAATTAAAAAAATGAAAACAACAACTTCAGCGTGGGTAAGTGTTTTATTGGTTTTAGGATTTCCACTTTGGGGATCACTTATGGCAGCTGGATTATGCTTATTGTTGTCAGCATATATTATTGTTTGGTGTATACCAATAATGACTGTTGCTTTTGGAATTGCTGGGTCTTTGGGATTTTTAATAGGTATTTTTGGTTCATTCCCTTTGTTTATTGAATCTATTTCTTTAGGGGTGACACAACTTGGAGTGAGTGCCATTTTTGGGGCTGTTGGACTTTTGGGAATTGCCTTGACATATCGTGTTTCAGGAACTATTTTTGAAAATTCTAAAAAAATGACAGTGACAGTGAAAATGTTCTGTCTTCAAACATTAAGAAAGGTGGGAATTGTATGTTAAAATCAATGAGTATGCATAAACTGGTTGTTCCAGTTATTGGGTTGCTTTTAGGAATTGGTGTTATTTTGACTGGAATTGGTTTTGCTATGGAAAGAAATATTGATTATTTAAAAGAAGAAGGAAGCCATAAATGGTATCAGATTATCTATGTTAATCAAAACGGAGATTTGAGAGTGGGGATTAGTTTTGGGGAGTTTGATGATTTAGATATTCCTCATGCTCCATCAGCACCACAGGCACCAGTCGCACCTTAATAGATTGATTGAAGAGGAATGAAGTTTCCTCTTTTTTTTGTGGAATACGATTTTGTCGATATTTGTTGCCTAGATGAATGACTAAGTGGTAAAATATATACATAAGATAGATACGGAGGGAAATTATGGAAATACTATTAGAAAATATGCCTGTTGTTATTGGGGTGCTTGTTGCTATTGTTGTATTGATCATTATCGTTACGGGATATGTGAAGGCTTCACCTGATACAGCATATATTATTTCAGGGTTACGTAAAGAACCAAAAGTTTTAATTGGAAAAGCTGGTATTAAGATTCCTTTTTTAGAAAAAAAGGATGAATTAAACTTACAGTTAATTCCTATTGATGTGAAAACATCAAATGCGGTTCCAACTGCTGATTATATTAATATTAATGTCGATGCAGCTGTTAATATTAAGATTAGTGATGATTCAGAAAGATTAAATCTTGCTGCTCAAAACTTCTTGAATAAGCCAGTTGAATATATTGCAAATGTAGCAAGAGAAGTTCTTGAAGGGAATATGCGTGAGATTGTAGGACGTATGAACTTAGAAGAAATGGTTTCCGATCGTCAAAAATTTGCTGAATTGGTAAAAGAAAATGCAGAACCAGATTTAGCGAAGATGGGATTAGATATTGTCTCATTTAATGTTCAAAATTTTGTTGATGGTAATGGTGTTATTGAAAACTTAGGGGTAGATAACATTGTTAAGATTCAAAAAAATGCTGCGATTTCTCGTGCTGTCAGTGAAAGAGATATTGCTCAGGCACAGGCCAAAGCATCACAAGAAGCAAATGATGCGAAAATCGCTGCTGAAACGATTATTGCTGAAAAGAATAATGAATTAGCAATTAAAAAAGCAGAACTTAAAAAAATTGCTGATGCTAAACAGGCAGAAGCTGATGCAGCTTATAAGATTCAAGAAGAACAATCTCGTAAATCAATAGAAATTGCAACTGCTGATGCCAATATCATGAAGCAGGAAAAGGAAATTGAATTAAGACGTAAAGATGTAGAAGTCACTGAACAAGAATTAGAAGCAAAGATTAAAAAACAAGCTGAAGCTGAAAAATTCGCTGCTGCCCAAAGAGCAGATGCAGAATTATATAAACGTCAAAAAGATGCCGAAGCTCAATTATTTGAAATGCAAAAAGATGCTGAAGCCCAAAAGGCTCAGGCAGAAGCTGTGAAATATCAAATGGAACAGGAAGCTGCTGGTATTCAAGCCAAAGGTGAAGCAGAAGCCAAAGCGATTGAAGCAAAAGGAATGGCAGAAGCTGAAGCATTGAATAAAAAGGCTGATGCTATGAAGAAATATGGTGAAGCAGCTGTAATGGAAATGTATTTTAATATGTTACCTAAAGCTGTTGAAGCAGCCGCTAAACCACTTCAAAATGTTGATAAAATCACAATGTATGGTGAAGGAAACAGTGCCAAATTAGTTTCTGATATTGTGACAACTGCAACTCAGGTTAGTGAAGGAATGAATGAATCTATTGGGATTGATTTGAAGAGTTTATTAGCTGGTTTCTTAGGTGGAAAGATTGCTTCAAATGATGATAAAGATGATGACAAGTCATAAGAATAAAAAGATATCAGTATAGAGTATCAGTATTGACTCTATACTGATTTTGTTAGGTAGGAAAAAAAGGAGATATATATGCAATCTATTCCAGCAAAAACTATTTTAAGTAAGAATAAATATCCTCATTATTGGTTTGGAAATGATTATAATATGAATTTATATCGTGGTTGTCATCATGGCTGTATATATTGTGATAGCCGTAGTGAGTGTTATCAAAATGATGAATTTGATATAGTGAAAGTGAAGGAAAATGCTTTAGATATTTTAAATCGTGAATTGATGAAGAAAAAAACAAAAGGTGTTATTGGTATTGGTGCTATGAGTGATAGCTATAATGGTTTTGAAAAAGATATGCAAGTGACTCGTGGTGCTTTAAAACTTATTCGTGATTATCATTTTGGTGTTTCATTAGAGACAAAAAGTGATTTGGTTATAAGAGATATTGATTTGTTTTTGGATATTCAAAAATATAATGATGTTATTATAAAAATGACCATTACAACTTTTGATGATGAATTATCAAAAATCATAGAACCACATGTGAGTGTATCTTCAAAACGCTTTGAAGCCATTCAAAAAATGAGTGAAGCGGGAATATTCACAGGTATTTTAATGCATCCTATCTTACCCTTTATCAATGATACTGAAGAAAATGTTAAAGAAATGGTGAGACTCGCTCATATTCATAAAGCAAAGTTTATTCATTCATATTTTGGAGTCACTTTAAGAGATCGACAAAGAGATTATTATTATCAAAAATTAGATGAACATTTTCCTGGCCTTAAAGAAAAATATCTCAAACGCTATGGTGTGAGATATGAGTGTCGTAGTAAAAATAGTCAGCATTTACAATATGTATTTCAAAAAGAATGTCAAAAATATGGTTTATTATATAAGATGGAAGATATTATCAATGCTTATAAAAAACATCAAATAAAAACAGAGCAATTATCTTTGTTTTAATCTGTAACAGGACTTGATAAAGGATGACGAGAGTCATTCTTTTTGTCATAACTGATTTTATTTTGAATATTTTCTTCATAATCTTTTTGGAAAATACCTGAGAAAATAACATTCATTAAGTATTCCATTGAAGCTTGTGAAGCAAATGGAGCAATTTTTGTAAAAATCTTTTCACGTGAGCCAATATTTAAAATATAATCAGCATAATGCGATAAACGATTATCCCCAATAGAAGTCAAAACAATTAAAGGGGTCTTTTTTTCTTTAAGTGTTTGAGCAATTTGAATCACTTCATTTGTTTCACCGGAATAAGAAATAATCATTGCTATTCTATCATGATTAGTATTGTAAGACATAAATATTTGTTCTCCATGTAAAACTCTGAGATTAACATCTCTAGAAATTCTCATCATCTTGTGTTGAAAACTCATAGCTGCTAATAACGAATTCCCTGAACCATAAATATCAATAGTCGGATATTGATAAATCAAATCAATAATATGTTCAAGTTGTTGAAAATCAATTAATTTAATTGTATCAGCAATAACCTCTTGAGATAAAGTTGCAAGTTTATGACAAATAATTGGGTAGGAATCTTCCTTGTCAAAAGGAAAATTGACATCAATACGATCAGTATGATGCAAATCATATTGAAGTTCAGCAGAATATTTAATTTTAAAATCATTATATCCATCAAGACCGATTTTTTTGCATAATCTCACAATTGTTGCAGGCGATGTATAAGTATGTTGTGCCAGTTGTTTAACAGACATGCTTAAAACATCATCACCATGATTTAAAATATATCTAGCAATTTCTTTTTCTGAATCAGAGAACTCAAGTTCAAATTCTAATTGTGTCATTATACTCATTTTTTATCACCATTATTAGTATATCATGAAACAAAGTTTCATAAAAGTGAGATTTTATGAAATGATTATGAAAAAAATTTGAAACAGTTCGATATCTGTTTACCATCATCATGTTTTCCAATATAATGAAAGTATAGAAACAGGAGGAATAAAAATGACAATTAAATTACCTAAAGATTTTTTCTTTGGTGCAGCAATGTCTGGACCACAAACTGAAGGAAGCTGGAATGTTGGTGGCCGACTTCGTTCTTATTGGGATATGTATTCAGATATGGAAATCAATGCTTTTCATAATAATGTCGGTTCTTATGTTGGAAATGATATGTATCATAAATATAAAGAAGATATTCAATTATTAAAAAGTATGAATTTTAAATCTTTTAGAACATCAATGCAGTGGACAAGACTTTTAGATCAAGATGGAAACATTAATCCTGAAGGGGCAGCCTGGTATCATCAATTAATTGATTGTGCTAATGATAATGGCATTGATATTTATATGAATATGTATCATTTTGATATGCCTGAATACTTAATTAAACGTGGTGGCTGGCAAAATAGAGAAGTTGTTGAAGCTTATGCTAATTTTGTTAAAAAAGCAATGGAAGAATTTGGAACAAAAGTCAAATACTGGTTTACTTTTAATGAACCTATTGTTGAACCAGAACAACAATTTTTACATGGCGTGTGGTATCCATATCAAAAAGATTTTAAACAATCAATTAATGTTCAATACAATATCACATTAGCACATTGTTTAGCAGTGATGAATTTTAGAAAACTTCAAAAAGAAGGAAAATTAATAGAAGGTGCAAAAATTGGAATGATTAACTGTTTTGCGCCACCTTATACAAAAGAAAATCCTTCACCAGAAGATTTAGAAGCTGTTCGTATGACAGATGGATTACATAATCGTTGGTGGTTAGATGTTGTTGCTCATGGACATTTACCTGAAGATGTTATTGATACAGTAGAAAATGACTGGAAAGTAGAAATCAATAGACGTCCAGGTGATGAAGCAATTCTTGCTCAAGGTAAAGTTGACTGGTTAGGATTCAATTACTACCAGCCTACAAGAGTTCAGGCTCCTGATTCAAAATTTGATGAAAATGGTTTGCCATGTATTTCTAAACCATATATTTGGCCTGAAAGAAAGATGAATGTTCATCGTGGATGGGAAATTTATCCAAAAGGTATTTATGATTTTGGTATGAAAATCAAAAAAGAATGTCCTGATTTACCATTCTTTATTTCAGAAAATGGAATGGGTGTTGAAGGTGAAGAAAAATTCATGGATGAGGATGGTATCATACAAGATGATTATCGTATTGAATTTGTAAGAGATCATTTAGAATGGATTGCAAAATCAATTGAAGATGGAGCCAATTGCTTAGGATATCATTATTGGGGAGCAATTGATAACTGGTCTTGGTGTAATGCATTTAAAAATCGTTATGGATTTGTAAGAGTTTGCTTAGATGATGGTTATAAACGTAAAGAAAAGAAATCTGCTTCATGGATAAGAGAAGTTGCAAGAACAAATGAATTTGAATAATGAGTGAACCTGAATGAAATCACATTCAGGTTTTCTTTTTTATGAAACTTTGTTTCATGAAATGATGAATTTTTATATGAATTATGAAACGATATTATAAAGTCGTTTTTAGATATTTACACTTTTGTTTATTTGAAATACAATGGAAACAGAAAGAATAAGGAGGATATTTTTGAATGGAAAAGAAAATGCCAAAAGATTTTTATTGGGGTGGATCAGTTTCATCATTTCAAACTGAAGGTGCTAGAGATGAAGGAGGAAAAGGAACTTGTATTTATGATGTAAGACCTATGAATCCTGAATTTTCTGATTGGAATGTTGCAATTGATGCTTATCATCGTTATGATGAAGATATTGCGTTAATGAAAGAAATGGGATTTAATTTTTATCGTTTCTCTATTTGTTGGTCAAGAATCATTCCTAATGGTTCATTAGATGAACCTGTTAATGAAGAAGGGGTGGCTTTTTATAATAGTTTAATTGATAAATTATTAGCTGCTGGAATTGAACCAATGATTACATTAGTTCACTTTGATATGCCATATGAATTGGTTAAGAATTATAATGGTTTTGCGTCTCGTCATGTTGTTGATTGTTTTGAAAGATATGCAAGAGTATGTATTGAAAGATTTGGAGATAGAGTGAAACATTGGATGAGTTTCAATGAACAAAACTTACATGGTATGATGTTAAGAGTTTCTAATGCTGAAGAAATTCCTGAAGGTGTGAGTCTTCCAAAACATTTGTATCAAGTGAATCATAATGTTTTTATTGCTCATTGTAAGGCAGTTAAAGCTTTAAGAGAATTACAGCCTGATGCTAAGTTCTGTGGAATGAATGCAGTTACAAATATTTATCCATATACAAATACACCAAAGAATAACTTATTTGCATGGCAAGCTTATCAATATATGAATGGTTTCCATTGTGATGTTTTTGCCAAAGGAAAATATCCTGATTATATGGTTGCTTACTTAGAAAATAGAGGATGGATGCCTACATTTGAAGAAGGCGATGATGAATTATTAAAATATACAGTTGATTATATTGCATTTAGTTATTATCGTTCTAATACAATTACTGAAGGTGAATTTGATTATGAAAGACCATATCATGAAATTGTAAATGAACATTGTGTAAAAAATCCACACTGTGAAGCTAATGAATGGAATTGGGAAATTGATCCAATTGGATTTAGATGGACATTAAATGATTTGGCTGTACGTTCTGATTTACCAGTATTTGTTTTAGAAAATGGTATTGGTTGGCGTGAAGATTATACACAAGAAGAAATTGATCAAATGTTAGCAGAAGGAAAAATGATTGAAGATGATTATCGTATCAATTATCATAGAGATCATATTCAAGAAATGAAAAATGCGATGTTTGAAGAAGGTGTTAAATGTTTAGGATATATTACATGGGGACCTATTGATATTTTAGCAAGTATGTGTAATATGGATAAACGTTATGGTTTTGTTTATGTCAATAGAACAAACAAAGATATGAGAGATTTAAAACGTATTCCTAAGAAATCATTTGCTTGGGTGAAAAAAGCATTTGAATCTAACGGTGAAGATTTAGATTAATATAATGATGAAGGCACATTATTAAAAATGATGTGCTTTTTTTATTTGCTACTAAAAGTTGACAAAGAAAATGGTGCGGTTGCGAAACAGTTGGTAGACGAATTGATAAGAGTTTGATATGCTTGTCGTATCAAAGGGGGATGTTTATGTTAATTGGAGAAAAAATTAGAGAATTACGAGTTCAAAATCAATTATCTCAAGAAAGCGTTGCTTATTTATTAGGGGTCAGTCGTCAATCAGTCAGTAAATGGGAACAGGGGTTATCTAAACCAAGTACAGATAACTTATTAAGGTTATCAGAGATATTTTTAGTATCAGTAGAAGATTTGATTGATAATGATGTTCAATTGAAGAAAGAATATGAATCACCTGACTTTTTTAAAGAATTCCTCTTTAGAAAAAAAGTTATGATTCCGATAATTATATTCTTAGGATTATTCATTGTTATATTTTTATGTGCAATCGTGATGAAGGGATATCATTATGAAACAAATGTTGTTAATTTTATAGCTGGTTTATCAGGCTTTTTCATGTTTTGTGCATATCTTGTTTTCTTAATAACAATTTTAAAATATGTTTATACAGATTGTAAAATCAGACATATTCAGCCAGTAGGGTATGTACTCTTTTCAATAACTGTTATTGGATTTGTCTTTTATTTATTAATACGGGATAATATTTCGCAAGTAAATTAAATTTTTAGGAGGATATATATGTTTTTTACAAACGATACAAATACAAAAAAACTGGTTGTCCTTAATATTGCTTTGATATTATTTTCTTTATTTGCTAGTCGAACAAATATGATGATATTGTGGCTTGTTTTGATTGGGATATTATCTTTATATTTTCTTTTGAAATTAAAAAATCAAATAAGAAAGAGTGATATTATTATAAGTCTTATCTTAGGAATCGTAACAATGATATCTCATCCACTACTTGCTATCTTTGTTTGTTTAGCCTATCTATCTGCTCAAGTGATGATGTCAAATTATCCTTCAAAAATGGTATTATATCATTCAAAAAAGAAATATGAATTATACAAAACGTTGTTTTTTATATTCATTATTGGAGGATTACTTGCTTGTATCAATTTATTATTAGCCATGAATAGTTATTCTTTGCATATTTCTTTTCAACTAAATTTTTTATTCGATGCATTAAGAGCAGGAATTTTTGAAGAAGTATTTTTTAGAATGTTTTTATATGCTTTGTGTTTACAAATCACTCACAATATTCATTTTAACCGTATCCAAACAATATTATCTTATTTAATCATGATTTTGCCACATGTATTGATGCATAATTATCCAATGGATATAATGAGTATTATTATTCTTTCCTTGATTTTTGGACTTCCTTTTGCTTTTATGTCAAGAAAAATCAATCTATTATCGGCGATAGGAGCACATTCTTTTGTTGATTTGATTCGTTTCATTGGACTTGGAATATAACTTTGTTTTTGACTTCAAATATTATATGATAGAGATAAGGAGGTTTTTATGAATATATTATTAAGTTCTTATGATTTTCATGAAGAGTGGGCCCAGGAAATCATGCGCCCATTGTTACAGCAGGATATGAAAGTCGTTGTTATCCCTTTTTCATTTGATGACAAGGAAGTCAAAACTTTAGATGATTATGATCAGCATTATGGAATCAATGGAAAACATGTCCCCTATATATTAAGACCATTTCATTATTATGGTCTTTATGATATTGAATTTGTTGACTATTTTAGGGATAGTCAGCAAATTGCACAAAAGAAGGTTATGTCTGCCGATATTCTCTTTTTAACAGGCGGATTGCCAGATCAATATTTAAAGCGTTTAAATGAATTTGGATTAAGTGAAATGATACGTTGCAATCATCAATTGATAATAGGAGCCAGTGCTGGTGCGATGGTACAGTTTGATCAATATCATATCACTCCTGATGATGATTATCCTTGCTATCATTATCAAAAAGGTTTAGGTTTGGTCAGTGGTTTTGAAATAGAGGTTCATTATTGTCATAGTGCTATTCAAGATGCAAGTATTCAAAGAGTGATTGAAGAAAGAGGTTTACCAATTTATACGATTGGTAATGATGGTGGTCTTTTCTATCATCAGCAAAAAATCATTCCTTTTGGGAATGCTCATTTGATTAATAATCCACAAGACAAATAGATAATCTTTTGATATAATAGTCACAATATGTCAAAAGGAGAAAGAGTTATATGGATGAAAAAAAGGCTTTAATTGTTGATGTTAATGAAAAACCAAAGAGCATTCAGTGGTTGTTTTTAAGTTTTCAGCATGTTTTTGCAATGTTTGGAGCAACGATTCTTGTTCCTATGCTGACAGGTTTTCCTGTTTCAGTGGCCTTATTTGCTTCTGGAGTTGGAACATTGATTTATACATTATGTACAAAACGTAAAGTTCCTGTTTATTTGGGATCATCATTTGCTTATATTACAGCAGTTATTTTGGCGGTCAAAGCAATGAATGGCAATATTTCTGCTGCTCAAACTGGATTGATTTTGGTTGGTTTGATTTATGTTGTTGTGGCGATTGTTATTAAATTTGTGGGGAAAGATTGGATTGATAAATTGCTACCACCTATTGTCATTGGACCAATGATTGCAGTTATTGGTTTAGGATTGGCCGGGAATGCAATTACAAATGCAGGATTTGTTACGAATGGTAAAATCAGTTATATGATTATTGCAATTGTGACGTTTTTGGTGGCTGCTTTGATTTCTAGTCAAGCCAAAGGATTTTTAAAAATTGTTCCTTTCTTAGTTGCTATTATTGTAGGCTATATTTTATCATTGTGTTTTGGTATTGTTGATTTAAGTGGTATAGCCAAAGCAGCATGGTTTTCTATTCCACAGTTTGCTTTTCCATTTTCTGTTCCAGATTTCATGGGAACGCATTTTAGAGAATATCAGTTTTATTTTGGACCTGAAACACTTGCTATTTTGCCAGTTGCCATTGTGACAATTTCTGAACATATTGGTGATCATACAGTTTTAGGGAAAATTTGTGGGAAAAACTTTTTAAAAGATCCAGGGTTGGATAGAACTTTAATTGGTGATGGTGTCGCAACTGCTGTATCTGCATTCTTAGGTGGTCCAGCGAATACAACTTATGGAGAAAATACAGGGGTCATTGGTTTAACAAAAATCGGTTCTGTATATGTCACATGTGGTGCCGCTGTCATTGCTATTGTGCTTTCTTTTTGTGGCAAAATTGCAGCCGTAATCAGTTCTATACCGACTTGTGTATTGGGTGGTATGAGTATTCTTTTATATGGTGTTATTGCCAGTAATGGACTGCGTATTTTAATTGATGCCCAAGTTGATTTTAATAAACAAAGAAATCTTATTATTGCTTCTGCAATGTTGGTCATTGGACTTGGTGGTGCTGTTTTTCCATTAGGTGGAAGTGCGACTTTATCTGGAACAGCCTTAGCAGCAATTGTAGGTGTTATCTTAAATCTCATCTTACCAGATAAATCATGATTGAAGATGTTTTACTTTCCACTCACATATGAGTGGATTTTTGTATGTGATAGCGATTTTATCACTCATTTATGTTACAATATATTCAAGGATGTGAAATGATGAAGTATATACCAATCCAATGTAAAAGTGCCATACGTAAAGTTCGTGGTGGTATGCCTTATGAACATGATGTTAATATTTATCGTGGGTGTGAACATGGCTGTTTATATTGCTATGCATTATATTCACATGATTATTTAGAGGATGCTCATTTTTATGATCATATTTATTATAAGGAAAATATTGTTGAAGTTTTAGAAAAAGAAATTAGTAAGCCAAGCTGGAAAAAACAAATTATTAATTTTGGAAGCGTTAGTGATAGCTATCAGCCATGTGAAAAAGAACT
Source organism: Candidatus Stoquefichus sp. SB1 (assembly GCF_001244545.1). Lineage (NCBI taxonomy): Bacteria > Bacillati > Bacillota > Erysipelotrichia > Erysipelotrichales > Erysipelotrichaceae > Candidatus Stoquefichus > Candidatus Stoquefichus sp. SB1. The sequence goes on from NZ_LN852693.1 coordinate 53,235, forward strand.
TCAACTCATGCGAGATGTTTTAAAATTAATGATTAAATATCAAAATCCTGTTAATATATCTACAAAATCAACTTTAATCTTAAGAGATATTGATTTATTAAATGAACTTTCTCAAGTTGCATTTGTTAATATCACTTGTACTGTGACTTGTGCTGATGAAACAATCCAAAAAATTATTGAACCTCGTGGGGCAACCAGTTTGGAAAGAATGAAAGTTTTACAAATTATTAAACAAAAGACGAAAGCAACTGTAGGTATTTTAATGATGCCTATTATTCCATATATCACTGATTCTTATGAAAATATGGAAGCTATTTATAAATTAGCAAAACAAATTGATTTGGATTATGTTGTTCCTGGAACAATGTATTTACGAGGCAAAACAAAACCTTATTTTTTAAATTCTATTCGTCAATATGACGAAGAACTTTATTGGAAATTAAAGCATTTATATCCCAAAGGAAGTTGTTTACCAGAGTATAAAAAAGAAATATTTAAAAGACTAAATTCTATTAGAAAAGAATATGACTTGGATAGTCAATATACAAAATAATTTTTATCTTGATGGATAATGACATCATGTTATTTGGCAATTTTATGATTTTACAATATATAGCAGAGAATTGTTTTCTTTGCTTTTTTATTTTGAAAATAAAAAACTCTAAAATTCTAGCACTCATTTCTTGACAGTGCTAAGATAAAGGTGTAATATACTATTAGCACATATGGTGATTGAGTGCTAAAAGGAGACGAGAGTATGGCAAGAAAAAAACATTTTAAAGCTGAATCACAAAGATTATTGGATTTAATGATTAATTCTATTTATACGCATAAAGAAATCTTTTTAAGAGAGTTGATTTCTAATGCAAGTGATGCTTCTGATAAATTATATTATAAAGCATTAACAGAAAATATTAATGGTATTTCAAGAGATGATTTATCTATTCAAATTGTTATTAACAAAGATCATCGTATGTTATCAATTATTGATCAGGGAATTGGAATGGATGAAAAAGAATTAGAAGAACATTTAGGAACAATTGCTAATTCTGGATCTTTTGAATTTAAGAATGCTTTAGAAGATGGACAAAAAGATATTGATATTATTGGACAATTTGGTGTTGGATTTTATTCAGCATTTATGGTTGCTCATAAGGTAGAAGTGATTTCTAAAAAATATGGTGAAGATGTTGCTCATATTTGGGAATCTGATACAAGTGATGGTTATACAATTAATGAGTGCGAATATCCAAATCATGGAACAAGAATTAATTTATTCTTAAAGGAGAATACTGATGATGAAAATTATGATCAGTATTTAGATGAATATGAAATTCAAAGATTAATTAAGAAATATTCTGATTATGTACATTATCCAATTAATATGGATATGACAACTTCTAAACAAAAAGAAGATAGCGATGAATATGAACAAGTGATTGAAAATAAAACATTAAATTCAATGGTACCATTATGGAAGAGACCAAAAAAAGAGATTACAGAAGAAGATTATAATGAATTCTATAAAGATAAATTTAATGATTTTAATGATCCAATGAGAGTTATGCATAACAGTGTAGAAGGAACAATCTCTTATGATTCATTATTGTTTATTCCTTCAAAACCACCAATGAATTATTATTCTCAAGATTATGAAAAAGGTTTACAATTATATTCACGTGGTGTCTTTATTATGGATAAAGCAAGTGAATTGGTACCAGAACATTTTAGATTTGTCAAAGGATTAGTTGATTCACAAGATTTATCATTAAATATTTCACGTGAGATGTTACAGCATGATCGTCAATTAAAATTAATTGCTGATAAAATTGAAAAACGTATCCAAAGTGAACTTGAAAAAATGTTAAAGAATGAAAGAGAAACATATGAAGAGTTCTTTAAGAATTTTGGATTACAATTAAAATTTGGTATTTATAACAGTTATGGAATGTTAAAAGATAAATTACAGGATTTATTATTATTCTATAGTGCAAATGAAAAGAAACTTATCACTTTAAGTGAATATGTTGAATCAATGAAAGAAGACCAAAAAGAAATCTATTTTGCAAGTGGTGAAACAATTGAAAAAATTGATCATTTACCAACTGTAGAAATGGTTAAGGATAAAGGATTTGATATTTTATATTTAACTGATAATGTAGATGAATTCTGTTTACAGATGTTAAGAGATTATCAGGAAAAACCATTCAAGAATATTAATCAAGGTGATTTAGATATTGAAAGTGAAGAAGAAAAGAAAGAACTTGAAAAAGTAAATGCTGATAACAAAGATTTATTAGAAACTTTAAAAGAAGCATTAAAAGAACAAGTTCAAGATGTTAAAGTTTCTTCAAGATTAAAAACACATCCTGTTTGTTTAGTAAGTAGTGAAGGTGTTTCATTTGAGATGGAAAAAGTTTTAAATCAAATGCCAGATGGTCAAGAAATTAAAGCAGGTAGAATTCTTGAAATTAATCCTAATCATCAGATCTTTACAGCTTTACAATCTATTTTTGATAAAGATCAAGATAAAGTTAAAGATTATGCTTCATTATTATATGATCAAGCTTTATTGATTGAAGGTTTTACAATTGAAGATCCAGTTGAATTTTCAAATAAAGTTTGTCAATTAATGGTAGATGCAAATAAATAAAGAATTTGAGACTTTCATTTAGGAAGAAGACCAAATAGTCTTTAATTCTCTAGAAATTCAGATTTGAAATGAAGGTAGAAAAAGTGATGAAAAGTCATTTGTTTCTACCTTTTTTATCTAATTTTGAGAATTTCTCAAACCATCTGCATCTTGAATTTATAAAAGTTGTTTGAAATTTTTTTGATTCCTATAGTACATTAGATACGATTCATTGATAAAATATTAACTATGATTCCTTTCTTGATAGATTGAAGTGATCACTTCAATCATACTATGAAAGGAATTTTATCATGTAGAAAAGAATCATTATGAAGATAACTTCTAATGAGGATGAAAGGTTTTGTTAAGATATATTGTTATGTTTTTAATTGAATTATCACAAAAAAATCACAACATTTAATTGTATCAATTCCCAATATTTGGTATAATGACTATATCATTGGTAGGTTATCTGTTTTAAAATAAAAAAATTTGCTAACCTATACCATTTAGTACTAGCTGATTATTCCACAATAACCAGTTTTTTTATGTTAATTTTCTCTATTAATTAACTTTGAACAAAGTCCGTTTAGGTATGCTATTACGTACATAAATATGTGAAAATAGATATTTATTGTTAAGGATAGTGAACGATAAACTATTAATATAGTGATGTTATGAATGAAGGAAATGTCAATATTGATAGTCTTTTTTGCTTAAAGAGGCAAAGTAAATATAGGAGATATGAGTGCTGTTGTGTAATAGCTTAGTACAATAATATTAACTTAATCTATTGAAAGAAGGGATGATTATGAACATACAAAACAATGCTGGAATTGTGGAAGCGTCATTAGGAGGTGTGTTTGAATGCTTATATGATGATCATTTAACATTGCTCTATGCAGATGAATCACTCTTTCAACTCCTTGACTATTCACAAGAAGAGTTTTTAGACTTATATCAAAATCATCTTATGGATGTCATATGTATGGTAGAACGTGATGATATTCTCAATGAAATCAATAAACAGTTAAAAAAAGGACATACTTTTATGTATGAGAATCGATTAGTGTGTAAAAATGGTGAATATAAATGGATATGGATTAGTGCACAATTGTTAAAGGATTCACAGAATAGAAAATATTTTCATTGTATTTTTCATGATATAACTGAAGATAAAATAATCCAAGAGAATCTTGCTATTAGTGAAAAGAGATTTCAAATTATCATGGAACAAACACAAGATGTTATTTTTGAAATGGACGTAAGGAATAATCAGGTTTACTATTCAGAGAATTATGAAAAAACTTTTGGGTATAAAGTACCTTTAGATAATTTTCCAGCTTCAATGTTTGCAACTGATATTATTTATGAAGATGATAAAACGGTCCTATTAAATGCTTTTCAATCTTTGCGAAATGGTGAAAATTCAATGCAATGTGAATATCGTCTTAAATATCGAAATAAGGGATACCATTGGGTCGAAGCAAAAGCAACGGCTATTCGTGATAGTGAGGGAACTTTACTCAATATGATTGGTATTATTACTGATATTCATGAAAGAAAACAGGAAATTATTGAATCCTTAAAAGAGGCTAGTTATGACCCATTAACAGGACTCTATAATCGCCGTGGTTTTTTAAAAAAAATTGATGAGCTTTTGCTTAGAAATCAAACATGTGTTCTGATTCTTCTTGATCTTGATGATTTTAAAAATATTAATGATAATTTAGGACATTTAGAAGGAGATAGGGTACTATATGAACTTTCTCAAAATTTAAAGACTGCTTTTGAAGATCAAACTATTGGTAGATATGGTGGAGATGAATTTATCATATTTGTAACACAAAATGTTTCTTTGGATGAATTAAATGAAAGAATTAAAAAATTTCAAGATTTAATTCATCAGCGATTCTTAGATAAATATCATATTGATTTAGGATTTAGTATCGGGGCCAGTATATATCCTTTCCATGGAGATAATTTTCTTTCATTGTTTCATAAGGCTGATGTCGCTATGTATGAAGCTAAGAAAAATGGTAAAAACCAGTTTGTTGTTTATGAAAATGATCATCATTTTCATTTCCTGACTCATAGAGGTCATGAGAAATTAGAATATGATACAAAATATATCGATGATGTGTCTAATAAAAACTATGAATCTAAAGAAAATATTGATTTTTTTCAACAACTTAAACATAAAGAATTTGTTTATCAAACGGCTTTACAAAAATCACATATGAATGTTTGGGAGTATAATTTAAAGCAAAAACGTTTATATTTAACTGAAGGTATTTCAAAAAAGAATTCACTTAGTATAGTAGAATATCAAACCCCTGAATCAATGATAGAACAAGGAGTCATTCATCCAATGAGTATTCCAATTGTACGTGATATGTATCAGGAAATTGAAAAGGGAATTCCTGAAATTCAAGCTGATATTTTGACCCGAGGTATAGATAATGAGCATTGGTGGTGGCAACGTATTCATTACCATATGATATATGATGACTATGGTCATCCTTGTATTGCTATTGCAGTTGGAAAAGATGTGACTAAACAAAAAGAAACACAAATGGAATACCAAAAAGATTTGTTTTATCAGGTGATTCAAAACAAGGATTTAATAGCATATTTTGATTGTAATATTACGAAAAACCAAATTGATCAATTTCATAGTATTGATGTGAAATATGAAAATTTATTGACATATGATGATATTCTTGAATTACAAAAACAATTTTCTGCAACACAAGAGGATATTTTAAGAGTTCAAAATATTTTTAGTAAAGAAGCTCTTATGGAGGCCTATTCACATGGTGAAAATATCCTGACTTGTGATTATCGCAGGAAAGATACTCAAGGTCATTTATCATGGGTGAGAGCAATCAGTAAGATTTTCCTAGATGGAAATGATTTGCATATTCTTGGTGTTTTACAGGACATAATGATGAATAAAGTATTAGAGGGAAAAATTCATAAAAATATTGAAAAAGATCCTTTGACAGGTATTTATTCAAGAGATACAGTTGCTGCAATGATTGAACAAATTTTATCTGAACAGTTGCAAGATCATAAACCTTTTGCATTTTTATTATTTCATGTTGATTTGAATCATTTTGTGTTAAATAATCAAAATAATATCAATGGAGTCTTAAAAGAAATAGCCAGTTATTTACTTTTATGTTTTTCAAAAAATAAAGTGGTTGGGAAGTTGTATACAGGAGAGTTTGTTGTTTTTATCTATAATGATTTTGATAGAGAAAGTATTCTTCGTTATGTTAATGAAATTAAGCAATCTATGCGTATATATTCAATTGTTCCAGGAATTCAGGATAGGATTAGTATCATGTTTGGAGCAACTATTGATTATACATCAAAAACATTTGATGAACTTTATAATAAAGTTAAAAAATCAATGCGTGATATATCTGAAAATACGCATATTGAAGGATTAGAAATAATGATAAATGATGATGAACAAAAATGTTCACAAACAAAAAATGAATTAGATTTATCAACATTTACTAATTATTTATACTCCTTACCATTTCCCATCAATATTCAAGAGGCTTTAGGAGAAATACGTAAGTTTTATGATGGTGATAGAGCATTTTTATATGATATATCTCAAGATTATTTTGTTGAAAATAAGAAAGAGACCCTTGTCTATTTGGAGTATAAAGAATGTTTACTCATTCATATTGATAAAATAAAACAGTGGGCTATAGAGTATAAAGTTGATAATCTTCTTAGTATAGAACAATTAAAAACATTACTATATTCTCAGTTATATACAAAAGATGAATATCCTGCAATTATGATACCTTTATTTGAAAATAATGAGCTATCAGCTTTATTGAGTGTTAGTGGAATCAAGAAAAATCAAGAACAAATATCATTTTTGAAGGCAATTTTATTGACAATCATTAGAGAACAGCGTCTTTTCATTGCTCAAAAAAAGATAGAATATTATCAGGAATTTGATTCTTTAACGAAAGTTAAAAATCGCATGAGTTTCTTTCATTATAGTAGAAATTTAAATATTGATACATTGATTTCATTAGGTATCATGGTAATAGATATTAATGGTTTAAGAGAATTGAATAAGATATATGGATTGGCTTATGGCGATTCTGTTATTGTAAGATTAGCTAATGAACTAGGGAAGGAAAAAGAATATGCCAATGTATATCGTTTTGATAGTGATGAATTTTTACTTGTTTTTGAAAATATAACTTATGAAAGTTTTATTAAAAAAACTATATCTATAAAACAAAACATCAGTTCAATCTGTCAAGTAACGGTAGGTGTTTCATGGGCGGAAAAACAAATTTCTTTATTTAACTTGGTTAATAATGCGATTGAGCAAAGAAATATGGAAAAACAATTAAGTTATGGTGAACTTTTTATGTTTCATGAAAATGATGGTAATAAGCAATATGCTTATAAACATTTAATAGATGCAATCCAAAAAGGATATCTCAAAATGTTTCTTCAACAAAAAGTAAATAGTGCAAATGGACATGTTGTAGGAGCTGAAGCTTTAATTAGATATCAAGATGAAAAACATGGACTTGTTGGACCAGTGCAGTTTGTTCCTTATCTAGAAACAACAGGATTAATATTTTATGTTGATTTTTTGATTTTTGAAGAGGTACATAAACTTTTAACATTATGGAAACAAAAAGGAATACCGCTTATCCCTATTTCATTAAATTTTTCAAGAGTAACTTTATTAAGTGATGAACTTGTTGACTATATGAATCAAATTCATAAAAAATATGATATCGATACACAACTCATTGAGATAGAAATCACTGAAAATATTGGTGAAATAGAGCGAATGACGATTATTAAACAATGTCATGAAATAAAAATGGCTGGATATCGACTTGCTCTTGATGATTTTGGATCTAAATATAGTAATATTTCTATTCTTTCAGATATTCATTTTGATACTTTGAAATTTGATAAACAGCTTATTGATTATTTGATTGAAAACAAAAAATCTCAATGGACATTAGAATGTATTATTGATCTGTGTAGAAAAATGGATATATATAATGTTGCAGAAGGTGTGGAATTGAAAGAACAAGTTGATATACTAGCTCAAATGGGATGTACTTATATTCAAGGATACTATTATAGCAAACCTGTTATAGCAAGCCAATTTGATATAAGTCATAATTATAGAGAAGATTAATTATGCTTACTAAGCTTTAAAATTCATAAAATAAATATTATAGCTATATAAAAAGTTTAAGAATAATCAGTAATCCAAAATAACTTGTTTATCTAAGTCATTTTGGATTATCTGTTTTTACGGATATAAATAAAATTATACTTTAATGTCAATAAATTTATTCTGATTAGAAATGACTTTTAGATATCATATTTTTTATAAAGTATAGAAATGATGAATTTAAGAATCATTGCAAAACTAATCCTTTGGTTCTATCAAGTAGAGTATTTGTATTAAAGCTGTTTTAAATTGGAAGATAAATTTGATATAATGAAACTATCAAAGGAGGGATTATTAATGGAATTACAGATAGTTTTAGAAAAAAGAAGAAGTATTAGAAAGTATGTGGATCAACCTGTATCAGATGAAGATTTACATAAAATCATTCAAGCAGCAATACTAGCTCCTTCATGGAAAAATTCTCAGGTGACACGTTATTATATAGCTACGTCAGTTGAAACTCTACAAAAAGTTAAAGAAGCTTTACCTGAGTTTAATCAGCATAATGTAGAAAATGCACCTATCCTGATTGTTTCTACCATTGTTTTAGATCGTTCAGGATTTGAACGCAATGGAAACGCCAGCAATGAGTTAGGTAATGGATGGGGTTATTATGATTGTGGAATGCATAATATGAACTTGCTTTTAAAAGCAACAGAACTTGGTCTTTCAACTTTGGTTATGGGAATTCGTGATGCTCAAAAGATAAGAGAAATTTTTGATATCCCATCAAATGAATCAATTGTTAGTGTAATTGCGGTAGGATATAGTGACTTTGAAGTAGAAATGCCTCAAAGAAAACAATTTGAAGATATTGTAACAATCAAGTAAGATGGTCATATTTAAGTTAAAGAATAATCTATTGAAATAAACATAGGATGACTTTTCATCATCCCATGTTTATTTTTGATAATATTGAATTGTTGTTTGAATTTGTGTTTCATTAGGAATGAATCCATAGGAAACAAGGATCACTTGATTTTTGTTTTGAATAATCAAAGTTGTTAAATCTTTTTGTGAGTAGCCATAAAGAACATTGTTTTCTATTTTGGCAGATGTACATAAATATAAATCAGGTTGTTTTTTAAAATCATGCATTAATTGGCTGGCTGATTGTTCAGAGTGCAGTTGATATTCTTTAAGGTAAAGTAAGGAATTATCAGGGGCAGTCTCTAATGATGAATAGGAATGTGGGACTGTAAAACTTGATTTTTTTTGAGTTGATAGTTTTGTTTCTCCACTGATTCCTAAATTATTTAATGTTAAAAGAGGATGTTCTTGAATTGTAAATGATTGAGCATTCAAAGTATCTTCTATCATTCCACCAGCAATAAAAATGACTGATATTACAGTGAAAATTGTATATATTTTTCTTAAAAGAGATAATGTAGATTGTGGTAACTGATGTTTTTTGACTTGTAATTGTTTATAAAATAGATGGGTATAAAACAGATTACAAAATGTTCGAAAAACAGTTGTACAGAGTGCTAGAATCAAACCAATATAGGCAATTGTTATACCATAAGTTAAAAAAGTATCAATATTCATAGCATAAAGAGAACCAACAATAAAGAAAATTGTAACAAGTAAAGCAATAACAAATGCATTAAGAGAATTTAATCTTTTTTTATCATCGATAAAATCTTGTTTTTCTTCCCATTTGATAAGTTCAGGAATTTCATGGTCTCCAATAAAAACATACATTCCTTTTTTATTGTAAATAGGTTGATAAAATTCATCTAAGTAAGGATCATAAAAAAGTTCTTTGCTTTTCTTTTTGTCTGCTTTGTTTTTACCTTTTGGAGTAAAGAAATCAATTTTATAGTAAACAGGAGTATCTGTTTTTTTGAAAATAGATAAGAAAGATAAATCATCTGTACTATAATGTAATTGACCTAAACGATTTAGTTTTTGTTGTAATAATTCATGTTCGTAAGGACGAAAATTCATTATTTTAAAAATATATTTCATATCATCAGCTCACTTTCTTGTGTATTATATCAAACATCTCAAAAATTGTCTATCTTACTAGAATGTTAAGATAATATTAAGAAATTGTTAAAAAAATGTAAATTGTTTGTTTTCAAGGGATTGAGAATATAGTATAATACGATTGTAACTTTGTAAAAAAATGACGAAAATGAGGAGGTCATTTTATGGATTTGACGTTAGTTTTCTCGCTAATGGGAGGACTAGGGATGTTCTTATATGGGATGAAACTCATGAGCGATTCTCTAGCGAATGTTGCGGGAGCCAAATTACGTACGATATTAGAAAAAATGACAAAAAATACTTTTGTAGGGATGTTAGTAGGAATGGCTTTTACTGCTGTTATTCAATCATCATCAGCCACAACAGTATTGGTTGTTAGTTTTGTCAATGCAGGATTGATGAATTTATATCAGGCGACTGGTATTATTATGGGAGCTAATATTGGGACAACAATTACAGGACAGTTAATTGCATTTAATTTATCTGAAATTGCACCATTGTTTGTTTTAGGTGGGGTGATTATGGTTATGTCATCAAAGAAACCTAATATTCAAAAAATTGGTGAAGTGATTTTAGGATTTGGTATTTTATTTGTAGGTTTGTCTTCTATGTCAGCGGCCATGTCAACACTTAAAGATTCACCAGTTATTGTTCATGCGCTATCAACATTAACGAATCCATTCTTGGCTATTTTGGTTGGGTTTGCTATTACGGCTATTTTACAATCTTCATCAGCAACAGTGGGTATTATTATCTTGCTGGCATCACAGGGATTGTTGCAATTACATATTTGTTTCTATATTATTTTAGGATGCAATATTGGTTCATGTGTCTCTGCGTTAATTGCCAGTCTAGGCGGCAAGAAAAATGCCAAACGTGCAGCATATATTCATTTCTTATTTAATGTCTTTGGCTCTTTAGCCATTGTTGTGATATTACAATTGTTTATGCCTTATATCGAAACAGGTATTATGGCTTTGACTGGTTCTCAGCATTTAACAGGACAGGCATTACATGATGCAATGGCAAGAAATGTTGCGAACGCACACACGATTTTTAAAGTCTTCCAGGTGATTATTCTTTATCCGTTTGCTAAATTGATTGTTAAGGCAACTTATATATTAGTGCCTGGTGATGATGAGGAACATGGCTTTACGCTTCAATATATTAGTGATAAAGTGGCTTTTTCAGCAACAACTGCCATTCCACAGGTCATTCATGAAGTCGAACGTATGGCTGAATTGGCTCGTAAGAATTTAAATATTGCTGTCAATTCTTTGTTGAATGTTGATACATCAACGCAAGAAGAAATCGCTAAAAATGAGGAACACATTGATTTTTTGAATCATGCTATTTTTGAATATTTGAACCATATTAATCAGACACCATTGCCTGATGAGGATTCACGTATTATTGGTCCATTATTCCATGTTATTGCTGATATTGAACGTATTGGTGACCATGCGAAATCAATTGCGAATATTACATTAACATGTGAAAGAAAAAAATATCGTTTTACACATGAACGTAAAGTTGAAATTCGTGAACTTTTAACCATGGTTAATTCTGAATTAGAATTAAGTTTAGAAATGTTTACGCAAAAATCACTTGATCATTTAAGTGAAATATTAAAATTAGAAGATTTAATTGATCGAAAAGAAGATAGGCTTCAAAAGGCTTATTTAACAGATATAAAAAGAAAAGAAACGGCTCCAAGAGAAGGAATGTTATATTCTGATTTGGCAGCAGCTTTAGAAAGAGTTGGAGATCATGCTACGAATATTGCTTTTTCAATTTTAAATGATGATAGTGAGGAAATTAATCGTTTAATTGAAGAAGAACATGTGGATCCATCTGATTATATACTTTAAGCCTACATTTGTAGGCTTTTTCTCTAGACGGATGATTTAAAATGCGTTAGAATGAGAGAACTAAGGGGGAGAAGGGAAAATGAAAGGAAGATTTAGAAAATTTTTATCATATTATAAACCATATAAACGCTTGTTTTTAACGGATATGTTTTGTGCTATGGTGGCTGCTGGAATTACCTTAGCATTTCCAATGATTACCAGATATATTACAGGGGTTATTTTATTAGAAACACCCATTCAATTGAATCGTATTTATCAGTTGGGTATTTTTATGGTGATTTTAGTGATTGTTGAGTTCTTTTGTAATTTTTATGTTGCTTATCAAGGGCATGTGATGGGAACTTATATGGAAAGAGATATTCGTAATGAATTATTTGAACATTATCAGAAACTTTCATTTAGTTTCTATGATGAACAAAAGACTGGACAATTGATGTCACGTATTACTAATGATATTTTTTCATTAACAGAACTTTATCATCATGGACCAGAAGATATTGTCATATCTTTAATAAAATTTGTTGGAGCATTTATTATTCTATCAACAATTAATTTGAATTTAACTTTAATTGTTTTTGCTTTTATTCCTATCATGGGTGGTTTTGCTTTGTATTACAATAAAAAGATGAAAAAAGCTTTTAAACGTAATAAACAAAGAATAGGTGATATCAATGCAAGAATTGAAGATAATTTATCTGGTATTCGTGTTGTAAAGAGTTTTGCTAATGAAGATAAGGAAATGGATAAATTTAAAGTTGAGAATATGAATTTTGTAAACAGCAAAAGAAATAGTTATCTTTATATGGCAAAATATCATTCTGGATTAGGTGTTTTTACTAGTATGATTACTGTTGCAGTTATCTTTTTTGGTGCGATTTTTATTAGTCATGATTCAATTACGACACCTGATTTAATTGCTTTTGTTTTGTATATTACAAATTTAATTGAGCCTGTTAAAAAATTGATTAATTTTACAGAACAATTTCAAGAAGGGGCAACTGGGTTTGAAAGATTTATGGAAATTCTTGAGGTACAGCCTGATATTAAGGATACGAAAGATGCTATTGAATTAAAAAATGTTGAGGGTCATATTTGTTTTCAAAATGTTGGATTTCGCTATAATGATAAAACAGATTATGTACTCAAAAATATTGATTTAGAAGTTCAACCTGGTGATTATGTTGCTTTAGTAGGTTCATCAGGAGTTGGAAAAACAACAATATGTTCATTGTTGCCACGTTTTTATGAAGTCACTGAAGGTTCTATTACAATTGATGGTCAAGATATTAGAAATGTAAAATTGGCTTCTTTACGTCAAAATATTGGTATTGTTCAACAGGATGTCTATTTATTTGCTGGAACAATTATGGATAATATTCGTTATGGTAAGTTTGGTGCAACCGATGAAGAAGTCATTGAAGCTGCTAAAAAAGCCAATGCTCATGATTTTATTATGGAACTTCCTGATGGGTATAATACTGATTGTGGACAAAGAGGGGTCAAACTTTCTGGTGGTCAAAAACAACGTCTTTCCATTGCCAGAGTCTTTTTGAAAAATCCACCTATTTTGATTTTTGATGAAGCAACTAGTGCTTTGGATAATGAAAGTGAACATATTGTTCAAGAATCATTGGAATCATTAGCAATGAATCGTACGACTTTTGTTATTGCTCATCGTTTATCAACAATTAAAAATGCAAAACGTATATGTGTTTTAACAGCTGAAGGAATTAGTGAAGAAGGGACACATGAGGATTTATTGGCTCAGCAGGGTCAATATGCATATTTGTATAATATGCAGTTTAAAAGTGAATAAATAAGGAGGACTGTTTGATAGCAGCCCTCCTTATTTATTCTAAACCATAACATTGATTAGGAATTAATTCTTCTTCAATTCTTAATAATTGATTGTATTTAGCAATACGTTCGCTTCTTGATAAAGAACCAGTTTTAATATAACCTGCATTGGTTGCAACTGCTAAATCAGCAATGAAAGTATCTTCTGTTTCACCTGAACGATGTGAGACAATAATCTTATATTGATGTCGTTTGGCTAATTCAATTGCTTCTAGTGTTTCAGTTAAAGTCCCAATCTGATTGACTTTAATTAAAATAGCATTGGCAATTTTTTCTTGAATACCCATTTGTAATCTCTCTTTATTAGTTACAAATAAATCATCTCCAACTAACATAATAGAAGATAATTCTTTAGTCAATGATTTCCATCCTTCCTGGTCATCTTGATCTAAACCATCTTCAATTGAAATGATTGGATAGTTTTGACAAAGCTGTTGATAATAGTCAATCATTTCATGAGATGTATAATCTTTATTTTGCATATGATAATGACCATCATGATAGAATTCACTTGCAGCGACATCTAAGGCAATACAAATATCATCTTTAGGTTGATAACCTGCACTTTGGATGGCTTCAATAATACATTGCAAGGCTGTATCATTATCTTCTAGCATCGGGGCAAATCCACCTTCATCACCAACAGCAGTATTGAGTTTTTTTTCTTTTAAAATCTTTTTTAAATGATGAAAAACAGTTGACCCCATTTCGATAGCCTGTTTGATACTATGAGCACCAACAGGAACAATCATGAATTCCTGAAAATCTAATGGATTGTCTGCATGAGCACCACCATTAATAATATTCATCATTGGAATAGGGAGAACATGGGCATTACAGCCACCAATGTATTGATATAAAGGCATATCATAATAATGAGCACCACACGTAGCACATGCTAAAGAAACTCCTAAAATAGCATTGGCACCTAATTTGGATTTATTTTTTGTTCCATCTATACGAATTAATTCTTGATCAATTAATCTTTGATCTGTTACATCAAAACCTAATAATTCATCTTGAATGATATCATTAACATGATTAACAGCTTTAAAAACACTTTTTCCTAAATAACAATCTTTTTCACCATCCCTTAATTCATGAGCCTCATAGATTCCAGTCGAAGCACCAGAAGGGACGATGGCTTTACCAATGGCACCACTTTCACTATGAACTTCTACTTCAATCGTTGGAAAACCTCGAGAATCTAAAACTTGTCTAGCAAATATATTTGTAATATATGGCATTTTATCTACACTCCTTTTTGAATAGGGTAGACAAAATTTATAAAAAAATACAATATATTTTCATAAATTTTCTTTTTTTATATGTGAAAAAGGAATATGATATATTTATATACAAAAAAGGAGAATAATGTATGGGTGGAATAAGTGTTCTTATTATTTTGTTGCTTTTTTCTGGACCAATGATGATTTTATCTTTGTTACCAATAATTGTAGATATTTATATAGCTTATGCCATAATTGTATGTATAGGTTCATTGGTTGTTTACTATCTTATTCATCGAAAAGGATTGTTTCATCGTTTCCATAATAATTGGAAAGAACTTGCTATGAAATGTTTAAAGTGGTTTCTCATTGTTGAGACAATTTTAACCTTCTTATCTTTGTGTGTTGCTATTTATCTGAAATATACTTATTTTATATAGAATAATATCCAATAGGATTTCCTATTGGATATATTTGTAATAATTGTTATCTAATATTTTTTTTGAATAATCTATTTTTTGTTTCACAAGTGTATTGATTTTTTTAAGATAATCTTTATCTTCAACAGCATTATTGATCCATGTTGCTTTTTGGGTTTTAGAATTATACATAACGTGTTCAGTTATAAAACTTCTATTTTCAAAAATAACCAATGAATCGTTATCAGATAGTAAATCAGTGCCCATTAACAGGCGTGAATCATATTCTAATCCTAACAGATTAGAAAGTGTTGGAAGAATATCTAAACTACTTCCTTGCTTATCAACAACAATTGGCTCCTTCATTGCTTCGCTCCAAATAATCAATTCATTTTTATAGATTTCAAAATTTTTCTCTAATTGATGACCTGCCAGTTCATTATAGTCTTTATCTGGTAAACCATAAGGATAATGATCAGCACTCATAGCGATTAATGTTTTATCAGCAATTCCAGCTTGTTTTAAACGTGTAATGAGGTATTCTAAAGCACGATCTAATTCAATTTGGGTTGCAAGATATCCTTTGGCAAGTTCAGATTTATCAAGATTGTTAACGAGTGATTTGTTTTTTGCAGCCATACTGTTTCCTACAAAAGTATAATTAGTATGTCCACTTACAGTCATATAATATGTGTGAAAATGTTCTTTATCTATATATTGATCAACAGTTTTTTGTATCATTTCTAAATCAGATTCAGGCCACTGTTTCTTTAGTGATAAACCATGTCCAACAGCTTTAAAATCATAGCCTAAGTTAGGATGTGAAAGATTACGACCATAATATGTATAAGAATGATCGTGATAAGCTTGTGTAGTATAACCTAATTTTTGAAACTGTTTTCCAAGCGTAAATGGCAAAGTGTTTTTTGAAGATTCTTTAAAACTCCAAACACCATTTTTAGGAATTAAACCTTGCAATGCGACATATTCTCCATCACTTGTACTGACATTCCATAAAGGCGTATAAAAATGATTGAAAATAAATCCTTCATTTTTTAATTTATATAATGTGGGTGTTAATTCTTTATCAATAGCATAAGGTGAAAAACCTTCACAAGTGAGTAAGATTACATTGAAATCTTTAAACATACCTGTATATTGATTTTGTTTGGTAGGTGTTACATTTTGAAAATACTTATGCATGTTTTTGATAGTCTCATTTTTTGAATTATCAATAAGCTGATTAAAGTCAATATCCATTGTTTGATCCTTATAAGTCATATTTTTTGACTCTTCAGGTTCAATGGGTTCTTCGTTAATCATATCATTACTTGTCCTGCCAAATATAAAGGATTGAACATCTAAACGACAAGAGGTTATCATCCCTAATTGACTAACTGTTAATTCATTCATAGATGCTTCTTTATATAAGTCTAAAGGTGTGTTTAATGCAGTGTTTGGAAGATATAAGAGACCATAACCCAAAAAGAAAAACGCTATTATCATTGTTAAAGAAATCAATATAGATTTATCACCAAAACGTTTTAAATGAATATGTTTTCTTTCATAAAGAATATAAAATCCAAAAGGAACAAAACAAAGCAGAATCCAAAATATATTTGAAATAATGAGATTGACAATATCCTGCCAAAATTCAGCCACCTGTCCACCGTTACCAATAGAATATACAGTGAAGAAAACTTTGAAAAAATTATAATAAAGGATTTGACTACAAAAATAAAACCCAATAATAAATAACAAGACTCCAAATATCATTTTATTTACTTTCTTTTTAAAAACATGAGCGAGCAGATTGAAAAAAAGACCTATACTGATTCCAAAAATCAGTGGGTAAATAAAAGTCCATTGAATACTCTTAAAAACTGAAATTCTAAGTAATAACTCAAGATAAAAAAGCGTTATGATCATATAAAGCCATGAATAGTGAAGTAATTGTTTGTTAATCATAAGTATCACCCAAAATTATCGTAACATTTTTTGAGTTTTGAAACAATGAAAACGAATAATGTCGAATAATATATTATTCAAATCTCTCAAGATGTGGTATAATAGGGAAAGAAATGAGGAATGGTTATGATTGTAATTTATATTATAGGTGGCATCTTATTACTTGCTTTAGCAATCTATTTTTTAGATCGACGTGAGAAAATGACACATGAAATCAAGGAAATCAAAGCTTATAAGAGTGAAATAGATGCGACAAATCAGGAACTTGATGAATTAATTGAACAATTAGAGAGTATGAATGAACCTTTATCAAAGGTGAATCAGATATCAAAAAAGATATTAAGTTATATGAAATGAAAAAACTATTGACAATTCTAGACAATTGACTATAATACAACTATATCAATAAACTCAGTGAAAAAGAGAGTAGTTTAAATGAGTATCAAGCGAGCTAACGTTGGTGTGAGGTTAGTATATCAGTTTAAATGAACCGCACTTTGGAGAGCAATGTCTGAAATCATAGGATATTGAGTAGGTCTGCTTTAAAGACAAGAGGGGATATATCTTTGATATATCAACAAGAGTGGTACCGCGGAATTTTTCGTCTCTTAGTATGAAACTAAGAGGCGTTTTTTTATTCAAAGGGGGAGATGAGTTTATGGAATGGATGGTTTTCTTACGGTAGGGATATCAATATAAAATGATATGTAAGAAATAAAAATGAAGAAAGAAGAGGGAAAAACAATGAAAAAATTATTAAAAGTGATGTTAGTTGTTATGATGGCAGTGATGGTTACTGCATGTGGTGGAAAAGGTAATGATGATAAGGAAACAGTGACATTAACAGTTGGTGTTTCACCTGATTATGCACCTTATGAATCATTAGATACAAATGGAAATATAGTTGGTTTTGATGCTGATATGGTGAAATTATTTGAAGGATATTTAACTGAATCAGAAGGAAAAACATATAAATTAGAATTCAAACAAATGGATTTTGATAACATTATTACACAAATTCAAGGGAATCAAATTGATTTAGGAATTTCAGGTTTTACTTATGATGAAGAAAGAGAAGTAGAATGGTCTGTTCCTTATACTGCGACTGCTCAAGTTGCTGTTATGCCTAAAGATACTTCAATTCAATCTGTCAGTGATTTAAAAGGTAAAAAATTAGCAGCACAGACAGGTGCTACAGGAGAAAAAGCGGCAAAAGATGTTGAAAATGCTGAAGTTGTTGGAATGAAAAATGTTCAGGATATTTTCAATGGTTTATCTGCTCATCAATATGATGGCGCTGTTGTTGATTTAGCAGTAGCAAATAACTATGTAAAAAGTGGTAATTTTACAATGTTAAATGATTCATTATTAGATGAAAAAAATTATATTATTGCTAAAAAAGGTAATAAAGAAGTGATTGGTAAAATTAATACATGTATTGAAAAATTTCTTGCATCAGAAGATTACCAAAAATTATGTGATCAATATGGTTTAAAGAAATTAGAAAAATAAAAAAGAAAGTAGGGATAGTATGTTTGTTGCATTTGATAAAGTGTTTACACCAGAAAATATATTGTATTTAGCTAAGGGGGCATTGATATCATTGATGATAGCCGCACTATCCCTTATTATTGGATTAATATTTGGTATTTTAGGGGCAAGTGCGAAACGTTCTAAATATCGTATATTAAGAATTATTGGAAATATTTATGTAGAAGTCATCAGAGGAACACCGATGTTACTTCAAATATTGATTTTGTTTTCAGTTGTTCCATCGCTTTATACAGCAATGACTGGTGAAATATTAAGAATCAATACTTATGTGATTGGGATTATTGCAATGAGTATTAACAGTGGAGCCTATTCTACAGAATTAATTAGAAGTGGAATTAATGGTGTGGATAAAGGCCAATGGGAAGCTTGTGAAACGTTAGGACTAAGTCATTGGCAAACAATGAAACTTGTTATATTGCCACAAGCCTTTAAAAGAATTGTTCCACCTGTAATTAGTGAGTTTATCACTTTAATTAAAGATTCATCTTTGATTAGTTGTATTGGTGCGGTAGAACTTTTAAAAGGAGCACAAGTAATTGGTGCACAATATTTTGATGTCATGTCACCATATTGTCTATCAGCAGTTTTTTATTTAATTATGACATTAAGTATTTCATATATTGGAAGACGTATAGAAGGGAAGTTGGCTGCCAGTGATTAAAGTAGAACATATTACAAAAAAATTCAAACAATTAAAGGCTGTTGATGATGTCTCTTTAGAAATAAAGAAAGGTGAAATTGTTTGTTTAATTGGTCCTTCTGGTTCAGGAAAGAGTACAGTATTAAGATGTATTCATGGACTGGAAATACCAGAAGAGGGACATATTTATTTAAATGATCAATTATTAGATAGAAAAGCTGATAACTATAAACAATTAAGAAGTCAGATGGGATTTGTATTTCAACATTTCAATTTGTTTCCACATAAAACAGTTTTAGAAAATTTAACATTATCTCCTATTCAGGTTATGGGGAAAACTGAAGCAGAAGCCACACAAATTGCTTGTCAATATTTAGATAGAGTTGGTTTATTAGATAAGAAAGATGAATATCCAAATAAATTATCGGGAGGACAAAAACAGCGTGTTGCGATCGCAAGAAGTTTATGTTTGAATCCTGAAGTCATGTTATTTGATGAACCAACAAGTGCTTTAGATCCAGAAATGGTTATTGAAGTTTTAGAAGTTATGCAAGAACTTGCTAAAGAAGGCATGACTATGATTGTTGTGACGCATGAAATGGGATTTGCTAGAACAGTTGCTGATAGAGTGATTTTCTTAGAAGAGGGAAAAATTATTGAAGAAAATAGTAGTCAGGAATTTTTCTCACATCCTAAAACAGAAAGGGCTCAAGATTTCTTGAATAAGGTTATGCATTAATGAAGATTGCTGAATTTGAAGTAGAAACTTGGATGACTGATCATGAAAATAATTGTCAGTATAATTTAACAGAAACATGTGTGAAACCAATGTCTTTAAATGAACTTCAAGAATTTGTTGAAGAAGATATTGTGACTTCAATCATGTCTATGACAATGGATTATGGTCCAATTGTTGGCTCTTTGGCATTAAAAAAAGCGATTTTATCATTATATGAAACAGGAAATGAAAACAATGTAACAATTGCTCATGGTGCTATTAATGCAAATGAACTAGCTATGATATCACTATTAGAACCAGGGGATCATATTATCAGTCTCTTTCCAACGTATCAGCAAATGTATGATTTTCCTCGCTCTTTAGGTTGTGAAGTTTCATTGATTCATTTATCAGAAGAGAAAAATTGGCTGCCTTCAATTGAGAATTTTAAGCAATGCATCAATTCAAAAACAAAAATGATATGTTTAAATTCTCCTAATAATCCAACTGGAACAACATTCCCATTATCACTTATCAAAGAGATTATAGCTTTAGCAAAAGCCTATGATTGTTATATTTTATGTGATGAAATTTATCGTGGTGTGAATACTGTGACTGGAAAACTTTGTCCATCATTTAGTGATTACTATGATAAAGCAATCGTTACTCAGAGTTTGTCAAAAGTTTTCTCATTTCCGGGATTACGACTAGGATGGATTAAGGGACCAAAAGAAGTGATTCATACCATTGATTTAAGAAGAGATTATCATATTATAAGCAGTGGACCAATGGATGATTATTTGGCAACACTTATCTTAAATCATAAAGAAAATATTCTTAAAAGAAGTTTAGATATCTGTCGTCAAAATAAAAAATGTTTACAAGAATGGTTAATGCAAGAACCTCATGTGTCTTGTGTGATTCCAGAAGATGGTACTGTATGTTTTTTGAAATATGATATTGATATGCCATCTCAGGAATTATGTGAAAAATTGCAAAAAGAAACGGGTGTTTTCTTTGTTCCTGGAGCAGCATTTGGAGTTGAAAATCATTTAAGATATGGATTTACACATGAAGTTGAGTATGCGAAAGAAGGCTTGACAATTTTTTCAAAGTGGTTAAGACAATTTGATAAATAAGCGAATAAAGTGTCATTTATTCGCTTTTTTCTTTTATTATTGATTTATTTATGAAAGAAATCTTTACTCTTACATAATTATGTAATATGATAAACAATATATGGAGGGAAAAGCAATGGACCAAAATAGAGATGTTTCTCCTTTTGAACTCTTCAAGTATATGCCTGGAGGTTTTTTGATTTATAGTGCTTATCATAATGAAGACATTCTTTTTGTTAATGATTATATTATTAAATTATATGGTTGTTGTCATGAAAAGGAATTTATGGAACTTGTTCATGGTTCATTTAAAGGAATGGTTCATCCAGATGATCTTGATCATGTTGAAAGTGAAATTAAGCAACAAGTTGAAAATTCTTTAGAAGGATATGATTATGTTGAATATCGAATTATTCAAAAGAATGGACAAGTGAGATGGGTTGATGATTATGGACGATTAATTCATCAAGCCAATGGCGAAGATGTGTTTTATGTTTTTATTGTAGATTCTACTGAAAAAAAGCAATTGCAGTATGAATTAAAAAGACGTAATGATCAACAGCAAGTTCTTATTGATATGGCGAAAGATGTTGTTTTTGATGTGTCTTATCATGATAAAACAATTGATATTTATGGGAAGTTTGAAGAACGTTTTGGACGCAAACCTTGTCTTGATGATTTTCAAAAATTATTAGGTCAACATATTATTGATGAACAATATCAGATTCATATGCATCAAGTACAACTTGATTATCAAAATTTTGATTCAGACACAGATGAAATTTATATTCGTAATCATAGAAATGAGAATATATGGTCACAGTGTCAACTGGCTAAGTTTTATGATGATAATGCTCAAAACAGTCGCATAGTTGGTAGACTTTTAGATACTCATTATCAAATTCTTAAACAAAAGCATTATCAGCGAGATGCTCAACGGGATCCTTTGACAGGAATATATAATCGACGTATGGCACGCGGACAGATTGATTCTTTATTAGCACAAATGGATGAGACGCAAGAGTGCTTATTGGCTATTTTTGATATTGATGATTTTAAAGAAATAAATGATACTTATGGACATCCTATTGGCGATAGTGTTTTGAAATATGTTGCCTATGGGTTAATGGAGTTTCATGGCGAACATAATGTTTATTCACGTATTGGTGGCGATGAGTTTTTATTATTTATCCCTGATGTTCAAGACAAAAAAGAAATTCTCACAAGAATAGAGCGTTTAACTTTGATTGAACCCGATCAACAAAATTATTTGATAAAAAGTATCCCTAGAGTGACAATTTCTATTGGTGTCGTATGTCAAAAGGGAAATCGTTACAATTGTGATGTACTTTATTATTTGGCTGATAAGGCATTATATGGAACCAAAAAAGATTGTAAAGGAACAATGCGTATATATAATGAAAAAGAAATGGGATGATTTATCGCATTTCTTTTTCTATAGAACGTTTTGAATAGATTGCCATATATACATAAAAAGCAGAAAGAACAAGCGTCGTAAATAAGCCTATTAACATAACCATAGCAACACTTAAAACATGATAGCGTGGTGTTAAGATAAGTAAACAGACAAATTCAATAATGACTTCTAATGTACTCATGACAAACATTTCTTTATTTTTATTGAGTGCTTGTAAAGTGGCACTTAATGGTGTTTGAAGATAGAAGAGAGTAAAAGGAATAGCCATATATTTTAAATATTCATACCCATTTTTGGTATTATACATAAATAAGAGACAAACATCTCCAAAGAAATAAAATAATAAAGTGAATGGAAGACTGATTAAAAAACAAACAACAATCCCATAAATAACATGTTTTCTTAAATCATGATATTTTCGATAAGCGATATCTTTGTTAAGAATTGGTAATAATAATCTTAAAACAACATTATTAAAGAAGGTTGGTGTGACCAGTAATGAAATGACATAACCACTGATAATTGCATATTGTAAATGAATATCTGTTTCATTCATTTGTAATCGTGTTAAGATGGTGACAAGGACAATTGGTTCAATAAAATTGTAACATGAATGAAGAATACGTGAACCTGTTAATGGTAAGGCAATATTCATCATATCTTTTAAGATAAAATGCTCTTGTAAATATTCGATTGGATGATAACTGACATTGACCTTACGATGGAGATGTAAATATAAATACAGAATCGAAGTCAATTCTCCAATACTCATAGCAGCAATCGCAATTGAAACTAAATAAGTGATTGGTAAATAGGAAAATGAACGAATCATGATATAAGTAAATACAATGCGTGATACTTCTTCAAGCAGTTGAGCGACTGATAAAGTCCAAACATCTTCTTTTCCTAAATAATAATTTTTAATGATACCACTGATTCCTACAAGCGGAATAAAAGGAATCATAGTTAATAAGGGGAGATAAGCTTGGTCTTGTTTTAAAAAATTAACGGCAATGATTTTTGCAAAAAAGATAATACCGCAAATAATGATAAAACATGAGGTAAAACAAATCATAATAGCTGAAATGATAACTTTTTTATTGTTATATTTAGGATTAGAAATCAATCGAAAGACAGCAGATGGAATGGAAAACTGAGCAAGCGTAATGCATAAAGAAAGTGTTGGTATAACTAAAATATATAATGCCATTCCTTGTTCATCAAGTAATCTTGCCAGCATCATTCTATTAAAAACAGAGAACACCTTGGTTATGAGGGTACTACCACTTAAGATGATAAATGAATTAATCAATTTTCTTTTCATAAAACACTTCCTTTATTGTCGAATTTCCTTTATAATAAATATGTTGAATACATGAGAAATATGTTAGGAAGTGCAATAAATGGAAATCAATCTCAAGAATAACTTACCATTAGATATTCTTTTTTTAATTCGAATAAAGGCTAATGAGTTTAAAACAGAAGGTGTACAGGATATTAATGCTCAAGATATTAAAGAGTATTTATATCAAATTAAATGGAAAAATACAGAAACTCTCTCAATGTGTGATGTCATTAATGATATTATGTCATTGCGTTTTTCTGAGGTTTTTGATTATTTGAAATTAAAAGTGATTAAAGAAGCTTCATCTATGAAAATAGATGATTTTAGTGAATTGATTGCTAAATAACTGGATAACAGTTATTTTTCTTTTTTGAGGAGAACATTATGGAATATAAAACAATTGAAGCAAAAAACTATCAAATGATTCAAGAACAATATCATGTGAATTCATTATTAGCAAAAATTATTGATAGTCATGGCTATGATCAAGAAACCTTACAAACATTTTTAAATCCCCGTTTAATTTATCATGATTTTTCTTTGTTTGAAGAAGCAGATATGACTTTAGAACGTATTCATGAAGCCATTGAAAATGAAGAGAAGATTTGTATCTATGGCGATTATGATTGTGATGGCATACTAGCAACAACAATTTTAGTACAGGCCTTTTTAGAATTAGGCATACAAGTAGGCTATCATATTCCTAATCGTTTTGATGATGGTTATGGTTTAAATGTTGAACGTGTTCAGCAGATGGCAAAGAGAGGTTATACCTTAATTATTACGGTTGATAATGGTGTCAAAGCTTTTGATGCAGTAGAGTGTGCCAATGAATTAGGCATAGATGTTATTATTACAGATCATCATCAATTTGATGCTGATTTGCCTGATGCCTGTACTTTTATTCATACTAAACTTTCTCCTTCTTATCCATTTAAAGAGATTTCAGGTGGATTTGTAGCATATAAATTAGCCAGTGCATTGTTGAAAAGACAAGATAAATATTTGTATTGTCTAGCGGCGATTACAACTATTTCTGATATGATGCCATTATTAGATGAAAATCGTTCTTTGGTAAAAAAGGCTTTGACTTTTATGAAAGCAGAAAAATATACATCATTGGAATTATTGTTAGGTGATCAGCAAAGTTATAGCACAACAACAATTGGCTTTACAATTGCACCAAAAATCAATTCATTTGGACGATTACCAGAATTATGTAATCCCAATATTTTGGTGAAATATTTTTTAAAGGATGCAGCTTTAGAACTGATGATGAAAGTGTCACAATTAGCTACTCAAATTAACAGTAAACGTCAGGCATTAACTAATGAACAGTATGCTATGGCTAGTCAAAATATGAATGAACAGTTCTTGTATTGGGCAAGTGAAGATGTTCATGAAGGATTAGTAGGATTAATTGCAGGTAAATATACAAGACAATATGAACGTCCAAGTTTTGTTATGCATTATGATAAAAAAGCTGGAATTTATAAAGGAAGTGCAAGAAGTGTTGATGGTTTTTCACTGCATGAATTTTTTACGGCTCACAGTGAACAGTTCATTACTTATGGCGGTCATTCTTTAGCAGGTGGTTTTAGTGTTGATGAGCAACATTATGAATCTGTTTATCATTGTATTGAAGAGAATTTAAAAGATGTTTCATTGCATTCTTCAATGCCTGTTTTACTTATTGATGAAAATGATTTGAGTATTGAAAATATTGAATCTTTATCAATTTTAGAACCATTTGGTATGTGTAATGAAGAACCTGTTTATTTGTTAAAAAATGCGCCTATTAATAAGCTTTATCAGTTAAGCGGAGGGAAACATCTTAAATTAGATATTCTTTTTGCTAATGTTAAATTATCTGCTTTATATTTTCAACATGGTGAACTTTATCAGCAACTTTTGAATCAAAAGACAGTCAATTTAATTGGAACTTTAAGTATTAATGAATTTAGAAATCAAAAAAGTATTAATTTTATTATTAAAGATATGATATAGAATCTTTATTATCTTATGAAAATTTGTTATAATATAAAAACAAGGAGGGCTTTTTAGCTATGGATTTAAAGAAATATATTGCCGATATTCCTGACTTTCCTGAACCAGGTGTATTGTTTCGAGATGTGACCCCTTTATTAGCTGATGCAACAGCTTATAAAGAATCTATTCGTTTACTTGTGGATTTTGCTAAAGATAAAAATATTGATGTTATTGCTGGGCCAGAAGCTCGAGGTTTCTTGTTTGGTTGTCCAGCTGCAGTTGAATTGAATTGTGGTTTTGTACCAGTTAGAAAACCGGGGAAACTTCCTCGTGAAGTTGTTTCAAAATCATATGAGTTAGAATATGGAACTAATGAAATTCAAATGCATAGTGATAGTATTAAACCTGGGCAAAATGTCTTGATTGTTGATGATTTATTAGCAACAGGTGGGACAGTTGAGGCAGCTGTCTCTCTAATTGAACAAATGGGTGGAAATGTCGTAGGAATTGCTTTCTTAATTGAGCTAGAAGCTTTAAAGGGAAGAGACCTTTTAAAGGGATATGATGTTTACTCTGTCTTAAAGTATTAAAAGAGACATTGTCTCTTTTTTGTCATTATTGTAAAGGAGGAAGAAATATGGAATATAAAGGAGCGCATGATCAGGTTACGTTTGATGATGTTTTAGAAAGCTGTTCAACATATATTACTCATCAGGAGAGTATTGAACTTATCAAACGTGCATATGATTTTATTATGGTTATGCATGCTGGACAAAAACGTAAAAGTGGAGAACCTTATACGAATCATCTGATATGGGTGGCCTATATTTTGACAACTTTACAAACTGGACCAACGACAATTGCAGCTGGATTGTTGCATGATGTCATGGAAGATTGTGATGTGACACATGATGAAATGGTTGAACGTTTTGGCGAAGAGATTACAACCTTGGTTGAAGGTGTAACAAAAATTAATAAAATGCCATTCAAAGATGAAGCTGATGTTTATGCAGAAAATCATCGAAAAATATATATTGCAATGGCTAAAGATATCCGTGTTATTTTAATCAAATTGGCGGATCGTTTGCATAATATGCGTACATTACAATATATGCGTCCTGACAAACAACAACGTATTGCAAGAGAAACTTTAGAAGTTTATGCTCCTATTGCTCATCGTCTAGGGATTAATGATATTCGTATTGAATTAGAAGATCTTTGTTTGAATTATTTAGATCCTAAAGCTTATCAGGAAATTTCAGAATTGCTTGAACAAAAACGTAGTGAACGTAAAGATTCTGTTGATAAGATGATGAATTCTGTTAAAGAACTTTTAGATCGTCATCATATTGAGTATCGTATCAAAGGACGGGCAAAACATATATATAGTATTTATAAAAAAATGGTTATTAAGCATAAACGTTTTGATGAACTTTACGATTTGAATGCTTTGCGTATTATCTTAAAAGATAAAATGAAATGTTATGAAGTCTTAGGAATTATTCATGATCATTATCGTCCTTTACCAGGGCGTTTTAAAGATTATATTGCAATGCCAAAACCTAATATGTACCAATCACTTCATACAGCAGTGATTGGTGAAAATGGGCATATTTTTGAAATCCAGATTCGAACTGAAGAAATGGATGAATTGGCTGAACGAGGAGTTGCATCACATTGGCGTTACAAAGAAGGACGCGATTATTCATCTAAACAAGAACAAAAAGACATTGTCGATAAACTTCAATGGCTGGGAGATTTTATTACTTTAAGTGATGAGATTAAAGATGGCGATGCGAAGGAATATTATGATTCATTAAGACGTGATATTTTTGAAGCCAATGTTTATGTTATGACACCACAGGGAAAAATTGTAGAACTTCCTAATGGTGCGACACCAATTGATTTTGCTTATCGTATCCATACAGAAGTTGGACATCATGCAGTAGGAGCAATTGTTAATAATGTAATGGTTCCTATCAATACAAAGTTAAAAACAGGTGATGTATGTGAAATTAAAACCAATAAGAATTCAGGCCCAAGCGAAGATTGGCTGAAATTTGTTCAGACAGCTGGTGCTCGAAATAAAATCCGTCAGTATATTTCTAAAAAAGATGCTGAGACACAAAAAGAGTTTATTGAAGAAGGTAAAAAACTACTAAAAGAAGAAATTCGTAAACGTGAATTAGATGAAAAGAAATATCTGGATCCAGAAACTTATAAATCTTATTTCGGTTCATTTGGAGCCAATAATTTTGATGATTTAATGTTAGTGATTGGGAAAAAGCAAGCCACTGCGGCAACCCTTATTGATAAAATTTTACCGAATCATACAGGATTCTTTGATAATTTATCAAAGATGCTTAAAAAGAATAATAATGCGATTAAAAATCAAAAGAGAACAAATGGCAGTCTCGGTATTAGTGTCAATGGTGTAGATGGTTTAAAAGTTCAACTTTCAAAATGCTGTAATCCAATTCCTGGTGATCCTATTGTTGGTTATGTGTCTAAAGGACAAGGGATTAAAGTGCATAGAGCAGATTGTCCTAACTTGAATGGTGCTGAAAAAGGAAGACTTATTGATGTTTATTGGGACTATACCAATATTACTGAAAAACGCTTTGAGGTGGATATTGAAATTAGTGGACTTGATCGTCCTAATTTATTGAATGATATTATAACTGTATTAGGACAAGTCAAAGTAAATATTTTAAATATCAATGCTGGCATTAAGGATATGGAAGCACAAATTAAGTTGACTTTATCAGTTGAAAATGCTGAATTATTACAATTGACAATTGATAACCTTAATAAAATACAAGGAATCTATGAAATCAAAAGAGTTATTCATTAATTGTTTAAAATAATCATCTATAGGAAAACTATAGATGATTATTTTGTATATTTGACATCTTTTGAAAGCATTTATGATAAAATAATAGATATCCAAAGAAAAGAGGAAGAACAATGAAACAATATACGTATATGATGTTAAAACCAGATGCTTTTCAGGGCAATCAGCCAGATGCAATTTTAAAGATGATGGAAGACCATGGATTATGTGTTGAGTCGTCTCAGGTTGTTGAAGTCAATATGGATGTAATGAAGGTGTTATTAGAACATTATCATCAAGTGATTGATGATAAAGGTGCGGTCTTTAATTTCCCGGCTCGGTTATTTCATACATTTTATTTTGATGGACCACATTGGATTATGCCAATGAAAGTGAGTTATACAGGAAGCGAAGATATTATTGCTTATTCTAGAAAATTGGTTGGAAAAACCAATCCAATTGAAGCAGCACCAGGAACCATACGTGGAACATTTAGTCATGATAATTATGATTTAGCCGATCAGGAAAATAGGCTTGTTAACAATGTTATTCATGCTTCTGACTCAATCGAATCAGCTAAGCGAGAATTAGAGATTTGGAAAATGTATTTAGAAAAATAAATTTTCAAAATATGAAAGTGTAAGGGCTTCCATTTTAAGAAGGATTGTGCTATTATATAGATGTAGAAAAGGAAAGGACATGAAAGGAGGTCTTAGAGATGTTAAATGATATGAAAATAAAAACTTTATATTTAGGACCTGTATTCATGGTTAATCTTAATCTTCCAAAAGATTATCGATTAATAAGAGATTTGCTACCCCCTAACATACGTTAGGCCTGAATTTAAAAAGGCCGTAAATATAAAAAAGTTCATGATATAGTAAAGAAAGATCATGATGGGTGAATGAGAAAGTTCATATTAATGTAAAAGTATTTGTTTGTTGGATTTGAATATTTGGTATTATAAATGAAATCGAAAGTATAAAATAGTTTTTAATTATTATTGTATCCATGATGAAATTGTAAGAATAAATGTCGCATATACCAATAAGTAAGTTGCTAATATGAATGAGTAAAAAAAGACATGATGAAATCACTTTATGGAAAAGATGGAAACATCCTTCATGAGATTATCATTGAGTTGAAACGAATTAACAAGTGTTTCTAGGATATGTAGGAAATGGAAAATAGAAAAGATAGTCAAAAAGAAATGAGCTTGTTAAAAGAGTGATATGAAAATGGTAAGCAAATAAATAATGAATATTATTTATGAGATTTATATAAATAAGTCACATAGAAGATAATATTTCTTCTTTATATAGGATAGGAGTCGAGGCTCTGTGTCAAGAGTGGAGGATAAAGGAATAACTATTGAAAAATAGGGATTCCTTTTTTTCTGTCTTTATAAGTAAAAGTATAACTATATCCAAGATGTAAAAATATGCGTTTTCTTAAATTGTAGAAATATCTGAAACCATATGCATTCCTTTTGACAAGTTTGATTTTATTATTCATTCCTTCAATGAATCCATTATTAAAGCTCGTTCTATATGATCTGTTTCTTCTTTTGTATATGGTTGTATAGGATAATGAACATAAAAGAGGAATAAACCA
Organism: Candidatus Stoquefichus sp. SB1; assembly: GCF_001244545.1. Lineage (NCBI taxonomy): Bacteria > Bacillati > Bacillota > Erysipelotrichia > Erysipelotrichales > Erysipelotrichaceae > Candidatus Stoquefichus > Candidatus Stoquefichus sp. SB1. The sequence goes on from NZ_LN852693.1 coordinate 83,697, forward strand.
TCTCTTTCTAAAGTTTTTAGCAGTTATCTGATAATAACTATTTTGAGTATCAAAGATATAATCAAGCCATCTGTTTAATTCTTTTTTGTAGTCATTATGTTTTTCATGTATAAGTTTCAATAGATTCTGATAAATTTCATAGTTATCAAGCATTTCTAAAATGACAAGAGAATCGAACATAGTATTATCATCACAGTCTTTATCATTTCTTCTTTCACTAAGATCATAAAGATAATCAATATAGGAAGCACAGGTAAAGTATCTTTTCAGATGAAAATCATACCATGTCTTTTCATTATCCAGATCTTTTCTGAATTTATAGAATAATCGAAGCTGTCTTTTGATAGATTTAGCTAATGGCTGATAGTGAAGAGAAGAACAGGCATCGAGTCTTGACTGGATAAAATTCTGACCAGCAAGTCTGACGTAATGAAACCTGTCACATATAATCTGGGCATGAGGGAAAAGAGAATGCATAATACAGTAAAAAGGACCAGAAAGATCCATAATGATAAACTTAACCTTCTTTCTTTCAGAGAAGGGAAACCTAAGGAAATAGTTTTTCAGGAAGGAAGCTTTTCTATCTTCGATAATATCAAGAGTTTTACCAGTGATAGGATTGACTATATTAAAAGCATAAGTTCCCTTATCGCTGGTAGCCTTAAATTCATCAATAGAGATAACAGAGGAAAGATGATAGAATCTATCAGGAATATGGATATTTTCACTGAAGATGCGATACATAGTATTTTTACCAAGGCCATGCATTCTGGAGATGGAAGCCATAGAATGATTTTCATTCAATTCAAAAAGAGCGGACTGAACATTAGGAATAGTAGCCTTTCTATTGTAAAACTGAAAAGGAATATCTTCAACGAAATAGGAAGAACAGTCATGACAAATATATCTGTGATAGGAAACCACAAGAACGACAGGGAGAGAGCCAAAGGAGAAATGCTTAAGATTGATAGATCTTGTTCCTTTAGATATGTGATGATTATATGAACCGCAGTGAGGACAGACAAGAGGAGAGACTTGAGATTTAAGATGGATGAATAAAGTGAGAACACCGTTAGAATCAGGAACTTTTTTAAGACATGAAGAAGAATCATCAAAGGGAGCAGGAATAAAAAGATGAGAAAAATGATTAATTTGTAGAATTTCAAGAATAAGATTGATATAATCAGAAGTGGACATAATATATAACCTCCAAAGAATTTTAGTTAGCACATAAATTTTACAGTAAGGTTATAGTTATGTCTATTTTTATATAAAAAATAAAACTGAAAGATTTATTTAAATCCTCCAGTTAAATTATAGAGCCGGAGTCGAGAGATTCCTATCTTTTCTTGTTTATCAAGAATTTGGATATATCAAGGAATATAGGACAGATAAAGAAAAACCAACTTTCAGGTTGGTTTTAAAACGAAGTCGCTAAAAATTGTTATATCTATTTGAATCAACTTATTAAATCGTGACATCGTAGACATTCTATTTCAACTTCTCCATCGTTTCCTAATGCTTTGTTTTCTCCAATAAATTCTTCAAGTATTCAGTTAAATATGTGTAACATGCGAATCTTTATTGGTATGGATAAATCATTTCTATTTGTTTGTCGAGATTAATTTGATGTATTTCTTTTATCTGCTGATTTTGATTATCTATTTTAATGAACTTAGGATAATGATGACCTGTGAAAAAGAATTGATATAATTGAAATTCATAAACACCATTCCCCATATCATTTAACTCATAATGATGATATTTGTTGTCACCAGTACCATCGGATATTTCAAAAGTAATCTCAGAATCAGTTTCTATAACGTCAGCAATATAAGCATAACTTGGAAATGTTGTTCATTTATCAAAGATAAATAACCCACAAAAGCAAGACAACAAATCGCAATAAAATAAATATTTTTTTCTTCACATATAATCTCCTCCTCTTTGATAAGTAGTGATATACCCTAAAATATAGAGTCATTTCTTAATTCCAATATATCAGATTTTTAATACTAATGCTTGTATCAGTCTGGTTATTAAAACAAAAGAAGAACTATAAAATAACTTTTCATCATATTAACAAATAATGCATTATCTAATGAGTGGAGAGGGTGGAATTTAGTTTTTCAATTGAGTAATGAATGAAAATAATTCCTTTTCTTGTTTAAAGGATTGCTTTTTTGTCAAGAATACATTATAATTCAGATAAGTTCCGTTGAAGAAGATTAAATAGTGAAATTTTGAAGAGATACTGTGGTTGGTGAGAACAGTAAAAGGAAGCTATGGGACACTTTGGAGGATGTTATGAAAGTAACCGTTTATCGCGTTAAGATATTGAGGGCATACAATGTATGAACTAAGGTGGTACCGCGTGAATGAACGTCCTTAGATAAGGACGTTTTTATTATTTTAAGGAGGAGAAGATTATGGCTTATAGTGCACCAAGAGGAACAGTTGATATTTTACCTGAAGTATCAGGGAAATGGCAGGAATTAGAGCAGTTATTAAGAACGATTTGTGCAAATTATAATGTAAAGGAAATGAGAACACCAATTTTTGAACATACGGAATTGTTTTCAAGAGCAGTGGGTGATACAACTGATGTTGTCACTAAAGAAATGTATTCTTTTGCAGATAAAAAAGGACGTTCTATAACTTTGCGTCCAGAAGGAACAGCCGGGATTGCAAGAAGTTATGTGGAAAACAAGTTATATGCATTACCTGAAAAACTACAAAAATATTATTATATGGGACCAATGTTTAGATATGAAAGACCACAGAATGGGAGACAAAGACAATTTCATCAATTTGGTGTAGAAATGATTGGATTAGAATCACCTTATGTAGATGTTGAATGTATGGTTATGGCTGTAACAGTGGTGGAAGCATTGGGATTAAAAGATATTACATTACATATTAATTCATTAGGTGATGAAGCTTCAAGGGATGCTTATCGAGAAGCATTAAAACAGCATTTTGCACCGGTATTAAATGAATTGTGTTATGATTGTCAACAACGTTTTGAGAAAAATCCTTTACGTATTTTAGATTGTAAAGTTGATAAAGATCATAGTGCTATGAAGGATGCTCCAAGAACCATTGATTATTTAAGTGAAAGTGCTAAAGAACACTTTGATAAGGTTTGTTCATTATTAGATGATTTAGAAATTGATTATGTGATTGATACGAATTTGGTTCGTGGATTAGATTATTATTCACACACTGTTTTTGAAGTCATCTCAGATGATCCAAAATTAGGTGCTGGGGCGACTGTGGGTGCTGGTGGTAGATATAACAGTTTAATTAGTGAATTAGGTGGACCAGATAATCCTGGTGTTGGATTTGCCTTTGGTATGGAAAGATTAATGATTGCTTTAGGTGATGACAATAATGAGGAAGATGGTTTGGATGTTTATATTATGCCATTAGGTCATGAAGCAAAGGATTTAGCAATGCAGATTTTAACAATGTTGCGTGCGAATGGATTTACATGTGATATGGATCAATGTGATCGTGGATTAAAAGGACAATTTAAGTCTGCTGATCGCTATCATGCTCATTTTTCAATGATTATTGGTGAAGAGGAAGTTCAAAAAGAAGTTGTGAATATGAAATGTAATCATTCTAAGGAACAAAGTATTGTGCCATTAGAAAATATTGTGGCATTTATTGAAAATCATTATGAAGGAGGAGATCATCATGAATAGAACACATAATAATGGAGAATTGCGTTTATCACATGTTGGAGATAATGTTGAATTGATTGGTTGGGTTGCTAAAAAGAGAAATTTAGGAGCACTTGTTTTTATTGATTTAAGAGATCGATATGGGATAACACAAGTTATTTTTGATGAGTCTTTTGAAGAAAGATTAAAAGAAGTTAAAAATGAATATATTTTACAGGTAAAAGGTTCAGTGATTGAAAGATCTTCTAAAAATCCAAAAATGCCAACAGGAGATATTGAAATTCAGGCAAAAGAATTTCAAATTATCAATACAGCAAAATTAACTCCAATGATTGTTGCGGATGAAACAGATGCTTTAGAAGAAACGAGAATGCAATATCGTTATTTGGATTTAAGACGTCCTAAGATGCAGGAAAATATCATGATCAGACATAAGATTACGGGTTCTATTAGAGAATATTTAGATAATCTTGATTTTATTGATATTGAAACACCTTATTTAAATCGTTCAACACCAGAAGGTGCAAGAGATTTCCTTGTTCCATCTCGTGTCCATAAGGGAGCTTTTTATGCTTTGCCACAATCACCTCAATTATTTAAGCAGTTATTAATGGTATCTGGTTTTGAAAAATATTATCAGATTGCACGTTGTTTTAGAGATGAAGATTTGCGTGCTGATCGTCAAATTGAATTTACACAAGTCGATGTGGAAATGAGCTTTTTATCAACTGATCAGATTTTAGAGATTGGTGAGGGTATGATGGCAAAAGTTATGCGTGATGTCAAAGGAATCAATATTGAATTACCTTTAAGACGCTTGACTTGGCATGAAGCGATGGAAAAATATGGGATTGATAAACCTGATACACGTTTTGGATTAGAATTGGTTAATTTAAATGAAGTTGTTGCTGATGTTGATTTTGCGGTGTTCAAAAGTGCTTTAGAAGCTCATGGGCATGTTAAAGGGATTAATGTCATTGGTGAAGCACAAAATTATTCACGTAAAAAAATTGATCAATTAACTGATTTAGCCAAAACATATAAAGCCAAAGGGTTAGCATGGTTAAAAGTAACAGATGCAGGTGTGCAGGGACCAATCGCAAAATTCTTTACTGAAGAACAGTTAACTCGCTTATTAACAGCCATGGATGCACATGAAAATGATTTATTGTTATTTGTGAGTGATGCAAAATATGAAGTTGTATGTGATGCCTTGGCAGCAATTCGTAATTTCTTAGGAAAAGAGTTAAAATTATACGATCCAGCGACATTTGATTTCCTTTGGGTGGTGGATTTCCCAATGTTTGAATATGATGATGAAACACAAAGATATTATGCGAAACATCATCCATTTACACGTCCAAAGGATGAAGATATTGATAAATTAGAAACAGATCCTGAACATTGTTTAGCAGATGCTTACGATATTGTTTTAAATGGATTTGAATTAGGTGGGGGTTCTCAAAGAATCTATGAACAAAGCTTGCAAGAAAGAGCGTTTAAAGCTTTAGGAATGACCCAGGAACAAATCGATTCACAATTTGGATGGTTTGTAGAAGGACTTCAATATGGAACACCTCCACATGGTGGTTTTGCGTTAGGATTAGATCGTATTGCCATGTTACTTTGTGGTTGTGATTCTTTAAGAGATGTCATTGCATTCCCTAAAAATACAAGTGCAACATGTCCAATGTCAAAAGCACCAACAGCAGTTGCTATTGCTCAATTAGATGAATTAGGAATAGGAGTGAATGAAGATGCATCAACAGAGAATAAATAAAGTTCTTAATGAAATGCAATTAAGAGGAATGGATCATTTGATTATTAGTGAACCAAGTTCAATTCATTATTTAACAGGATATGACAATCATCCTGGTGAAAGAATGTTTGTCTTATTACTATCATTAGATGGTCAACATACGATTTTTCTTAATAAATTATTCTACCTAGATCAGTCATTAGATTTTAATATTGTCTGGTATGCTGATACTGATGATGGAGCTGCGTTGGTTGCTCAACATTTAGTCAATGCACATGTTGTAGGTGTAGATAAAAATTGGGAAGCTAAATTCTTGATGCGTGTCATGGAACTTGCTAATGAAGAATGTTGTTTTGAAATAGGGTCTATTTGTGTTGATCATGTTCGTATGATTAAAGATCATAAAGAACAAGAACTGATGCGTGAATCGAGTCGAATTAATGATTTGGCAATGGATCAGGTTATCCAATTATGTGCTCAAGGTGATTTAAGTGAAATTGAAGTCACAGAGAAAGTTACTGAGATTTTTCAATCATTAGGGTGTTCTTCTTTCTCATTTCCAGCTATCATTGCTTATGGAGCAAATGGTGCTGATGGACATCATGAAGGTGATGAGACAAAATTGCAGCCAGGTGATAGTATTGTGATTGATATGGGTGGATTATATCAAGGGTATTGTAGTGATATGACCAGAACCGTTTTCTATAAAGAAGTTTCACCAAAACAACAAGAAGTTTATAACTTGGTGCGTTTGGCTAATGAAACTGCTGAAGCCATGATTAAACCAGGTGTTAAATTATGCGATATTGATCAATCAGCAAGAGATGTTATAACAAAGGCTGGTTATGGTGAACAATTTAATCATCGTTTAGGACATTTTATTGGAAGAGATGTTCATGAATATGGTGATGTTTCTGCTGCTTTTGATATGGAAGTGGAAGAAGGAATGATTTTTTCAATTGAACCAGGCATTTATCTTCAAGGTGATTTTGGTGTTCGTATTGAAGATCTTGTTTTGGTTACAAAAGATGGCTGTGAAGTTTTAAACTCATATACAAAAGATTTATTAGTTATTGGATAAGGAAGGCAACTTCCTTTTTCTTTTGAATAATCTATAACAATGAGGGAAAAATAAGGGTAAATAAAAAAACACGGTTTCCCGTGTTTATGCGCGAGCATTAGAATTGTCTTCAAATTTAAAGTTATCCATTTGTTCAAAACTATCATTTGCTTGCTGATTTTGATTATAACCTTTGTTCATCTCTTGTTTTTGTTTGTTCTTTGATTTCTTATGACTCATTGTTTTCTCCTTTGTTTTCTATTGACATTATTAGTATGTGACATTTCAAAAAAAATATAAAAAATATAAAGAGAAAGCATACATTTTCCAAAATTTGTGCTAGAATAGTGAAGAGGTGACAAGGATGTATTATTTTATTGGAATTAAAGGTTCAGGTATGGCTTCATTAGCAACAATTCTTTATGATTTGGGTTATGAAGTTGCTGGAAGTGATATTGATAAATATATTTTTATAGAGGATGAACTTAGAAAAAGAGGGATTCCTATTTATTCTTTTGATAAGAATAATATTAAAGATGATTATGATGTCATTGTTGGTAATGCTTTTGATGAAACAAATGAAGAAGTTAAGGCAGCTTATGACAATCCACGTGTGAAAACACATACTTATTATGATTTTTTAGGACAGTTAATGGATCAGTATACTTCTATAGGAATTGCTGGAACACATGGAAAAACAACAACTACAGGGATGGCTTATCATTTGTTTAAGGATTATGATAAAACATCTGTCTTAATTGGTGATGGAACTGGTCATGCGGTTGAAGGTAGTCATTATTTTATTGCTGAGACATGTGAGTATCAAGATCATTTTTTACATTATTATCCAACATATGCAGTGATTAATAATATTGAAATGGATCATGTTGATTATTTTCATTCGATTGAACAATATCAAGAATCATTTGAAAAATTTGCCAATCAAGTAAAAGATACAGTAGTGGTATGGGGAGATGATCCTTATCTTCCTCATCTGAATTATACAACACGTGTTTTAAAATTTGGAGTAGGCGAACATAATGATGTTAAAGCTAAAAATATATTAAACAATGAACATGGTTTATCTTTTGATGTTTATATTCATGGTGAATTGTTTGGACATTTTGCTTTGCCATTCTATGGAATGCATATGCTTTATAACTCTTTAGCAGTGATAACACTTGGCTATTTAGAAAATATGCGTGCTGATTATATCCAGCAACGTTTATCAACTTTTGATGGTGTGAAGCGTCGTTATACAGTTAAAGAAATTGGGAATAATATTTATGTTGATGATTATGCTCATCATCCAACGGCTATTCAATATGTTATTGAAGCGACACGTTCACGTTATCCGGGTAAAAAAATTGTTGCTATATTCCAGCCTGATCGTTTTTCAAGAGGATTAAGATTTGCCAAAGAATTTGCAGCATCTTTAAATTTAGCAGATCATCCATTTCTTGTTCATTTTCCTGAAAATGCTAAAAAAGAACCAGGGATTGATATAGATATTTATGAAATTGCACAATATATTCCACGTGCACAAGTTATTCATGAGGATGAAGAGGCTGTCAAATTATTAGCTCAATATGATAATGTTGTTTATTTGTTTATGAGTAGTAAAGATATTTATAAATTAGAAGATAATGTTATAGCCTATAAAGAGTCTCACTAAGTGCTGACTTTTAATCAATGGAAATTTATGGTATAATGAATAAAAGTCGATGAAAGGAGAATTTATGGACGCAAAATTAGTATGCTATTGCATTTTAATATTGTCTGGAGCCTTTGCTTTATTAAGTTTAGGGCTATTGCTGATTAGAATGTCTGGAGCAGTTAAAGAAGCGACTGTGTTAATGACGATTCTAGAAACAACTTTAGCAAAAGTGAATCATATTTTAGATGATGTCAATAATAAGATGGATATGTTAAATGCCCCTGTTGAACTCGTAAGTGGATTCTTTTCAAGAGGTGGACTGAAAGCAAGTATGCTTTCTCTATTAGGTTTTTTAACTTCTATGTTTAGAAGAAAAAAATAATTAAAGAAAGGTGAGAAGAAAATGAAATTTGGAAAGTTTTTAATGGGACTTGGAATTGGTGCTGCGGCAGGATTATTGCTTGCTCCTAAAAAAGGTAGTGAATTAAGAGAGGATATTAAAAGAGAATCTTTAAAAGCGTATGATAATTTAAAGAATATGACAAAAGAAGATGTTGAAGCTTTACTTGGTCAAACAATTGAAACAGTAAAGAAATCTGTTGATGAATTTGATGTTGATACGTTTAAAGATACAACAAAACAAAAATTAACTGATTTGGAAGCAAAATTAGAAGAATTTGCAGCAAAGGTTAAAGAAAGTGACCAATTTATGCAAGTTAAAGAAAGTGTTGTTGATTTAACTGATAAAGTCAATTCTAAAATTGATGAGGTCAAAACAAAAGTTTTGGATGCCTCTTTAGATGATGATTATTTAAATGAATTAGAAGAAGAAATTGATGATGTTGAAGATAAACTTGAAGAAATGATTGAAGAAATCAAAGATTAAGTATGGGTAAGAATGTAACGATTTATGACGTTGCTAGAGAAGCAGGTGTTTCTTTAGCAACGGTTTCACGTGTTATTAATGGTTCAAATGTTGTGAAACCTGGAACGCGTGATCGTGTGATGGAAGCAATTCAACGTCTGGATTTCAAACCTAATCAAATTGCAAGGGGTCTTGCAACAAGTAAAACAACAACAATTGCTATTGTGTTTCCACAATCATTGTTTGCTCATGTGAAAGATATGATTGGTGGAATTGGTGATACAAGTCGCCGTTTAGATTATAATGTTAGTATTTATACAACTGATGAAATTGGTGATGGGAATCCCATTGAAACAGTGATCGAAAGAGTCGTGAAATCAAGAGCTGATGGTGTTATTCTTTTTAATAATGAAGAAATTGATCAAGAAATTGAATTGGTTAATAAATATAAAATTCCTTCTGTTGTGATTGGTTCACGTGTATCTAGTGAGTATATGGGATCTATATTTGTAGATTCTAAAAAGATTGCTTTTGAAGTTGTTGATGAATATTTAGCAAAAGGTAAAACTGATATTGTTTTTGTAAGTCCTCGACAAAATCTTATTAAGACAGAAGATTTTGTCGCTGGGATAAAGGAGGCTTATCAAAAACATGGTATGACTTTTGATTTAGAGTCACAAATGATTCATACATCAACTCATTATGAAAAAAGTTATCCTCAATTTTTAGAATATTTTCAGTCACATCGTCATGATCTTGTTTTGACTGGTTATGATAAAGAGGCTGTTGCGGTTGTTAATGCAGCAGTGGATAATGGTATTCAGGTGCCTGATGAGATGGAAGTTATTGGTATGATGAACACAAGTTATGCTTTGATTTGTCGTCCACCATTAACATCTATTCATGTTCCTGTTTATGATATGGGGGCACTTGCTGTTCGTCTATTGACGAAAATATTAAATGAAGAAGAAATTGATCAAAAAGAGGTTCCAGTATTGCATTTATTGATGCCAAGAGGAACAACAAAATAAAACTTCTATTGATTTAGAAGTTTTTTTGTGAGAGAGGGGAAAATATGGAAAAGAGAGATTCAGAGACACTTCATATTTTAAAAGAGAGAAGTCAATTGAGCAGTCGTTTGTTTTTTGAGGGATTATTGGTGGGTGCTTTTGCTGGACTGATTGCGATTATTTATCGATTGCTTTTGACGAATGCTGAGAACTTATATTTTACAATTGTTTCATTTGTAAAAGGCAATGTGATTTATATCATTTTATGGTTGATTGGCCTGGTTATTTTGGGAATCATTATATCATTGTTTTTAAAGTATGAGCCTTATATCTCTGGTTCAGGAATTCCACAGGTTGAAGCAGAAGTACAAGGACAAATCAACCAATGCTGGTATAAGATTTTAATTTCTAAGATGATTGCTGGGACATTGTGTATTGTTGGTGGATTGTCTTTAGGACGAGAAGGACCAAGTATTCAGTTAGGGGCAATGGTTGGGAAAGCTGTTTCACAGTTTTTCCATCGAATCAAGACAGAAGAACGATTCTTATTGACATGTGGAGCGGCTGCTGGGTTATCCGCTGCTTTCAATGCTCCTTTGGCAGGGATTATGTTTGCTTTAGAAGAAGTTCATAAAAACTTTTCTACAAGTGCTTTGGTTTCGGTTATGTGTGCTTCTATTACTGGAGATTTTTTAAGTCGACAGATTTTTGGATTGTCACCATCATTACACTTTGTTTTAGAAAATACATTACCACTTCATCATTATGTTTGGTTGTTGGTTTTAGGAATCGCAACTGGATTATTGGGTGCTTTTTATAACAAAATGACCATGACTTCATTAAAACTGTATGATAAGATTCCGTTTTTAAAATCTCATCAAAAAGTCATTATTCCTCTCTTTATTTCTGGAATCTTAGGACTTTATATTCCGCAAGTTATTGGTGGAGGACATGTTTTGGTTGATTATCTTAATAGTGATCATATTGTTTTAAGTACATTGATTATTTTGTTAATTGTTAAATTTATCTTTTCATTGCTGAGTTTTGGTTCTGGTGCACCAGGTGGTATTTTCTTTCCTTTGCTGATTTTAGGAAGTTTAATTGGTGCTATTTTTGGGCAAGTGGCTATCTTATGTGGAGTTGAAGATATTTATTTTGTAAACTTTATTATTTTTGCAATGGCTGGTTTTTTTGCTGGGATTGTCCGCGCACCTATTACAGGAATTGTATTAATTGCAGAGATGTGTGGGACATTAAAGCTTCTTCTTCCTATAGCAACAGTTTCATTTATTGCTTATATTATTGCTAATAGTATTGGGAGTGAGCCTATTTATGAAAGCTTATTACATCGTTTAACAAAAAATAAAAACCCTATTGATTATATTGAAAATAAAGAATTAATATCATTTGTGGTCAGTCTTGGGAGTATTGCTGTGAATCAGACTGTCGCCTCTTTGCAATTACCACCTCGATGTTTATTGGTTTCTTTAATGCGTGGTAAAAATGAAATTATCCCACATGGAGATACACAATTTTATGTAGGAGATCAGGTGATTATTATTGTTGATAAATATCGGATTGAAGAATCTAAAGAAAAATTAGCAGAAATATTTACATTTTCATAAAGAATTATTTTTCCTTATTGACTTCATTTGTAAAATTTAATATGATATAAACAAGCGTTGAAAGAGACAAGTAATTATATTGATTTGATACAGAGAGCCTGTGGCTGGTGAAAACAGGACAATAGATATAATGAATACACTCTAGAGCAGCTAAATGCAAAGTTTAGCCGGTGGCAACACCGTTATCAATAAAGAGAGTATGCTTAATGCATAAATAAAGGTGGTACCGCGAGAATTCGTCCTTTGGGATAGAATTCTTTTTTATTTAAAGGAGGATATTATGAAAATTTATGATGAATTGGTATGGCGTGGATTAATTAAGGATGTAAGTTCACCAGACATTGAAGAAAAATTGAATAATGGAGGAATGACTTTTTATATTGGGACTGATCCAACCGGAGATAGTTTGCATATTGGTCATTTTTCATCATTTTTAATCAGTAAAAGATTAAAAGATGCTGGACATAATCCGATTTTACTAGTTGGAGGTGCAACTGGTTTGATAGGAGATCCAAAACCGGATACGGAAAGACCAATGATTACAAAAGAACAAGTTCAACATAATTTTGATTGTTTGAAAAAACAAGCTCAGGATTTATTTGGATTTGAAGTGGTTAATAATTATGATTGGTCAAAGGATTTAAATTTTATTGATTTCTTGAGAGATTATGGAAAATATTTTAATATCAACTATATGTTGAATAAAGATATTGTCAAAAGAAGATTAGATTTAGGAATTACGTATACTGAATTTTCATATATGATTATGCAGGCGATGGATTTTTACTGGTTATATGAAAATAAAGATTGTCATATGCAGGTTGCTGGTCAGGATCAGTGGGGAAATATTACTGCTGGGATTGAATTGATTAGAAAGAAAACAGGTCAGGAAGCTTATGGATTTACTATGCCATTGCTCACAAAAAGTGATGGTACGAAATTTGGTAAGACAAATGGTCATGCAATCTGGTTGGATAGAAAGAAAACATCTCCTTATGAGATGTATCAGTTCTTTATTAATTCAGAAGATGATAAGGTTATTGATTATTTAAAATTCTTAACATTCTTATCAAAAGAAGAAATTGAAGAATTAGCTGAGAAAAACAAAACACAGCCACATTTAAGAGAAGCTCATAAAGCATTAGCAAAAGAAGTTATTACCTTTATTCATGGTGAGGAAGCTTATCAGGAAGCATTGGATATTAGCCAAATGTTATTCTCTGGTCAAATTCAAAATTTAACATTAGAACAAGTTCAGTCTTGTTTTAATGGTGTTCCAAGTATTGAATTAGATGAAGATATGCAGATTTTAAATGCCTTAGTTAAAGTTGGGGCAGCGTCTTCTAATCGTGAAGCACGTCAATTTGTGACTGGTGGATCTGTTTTGATTAATGGTGAAAAGATCACTGATGTTGAGTTTGTTATTCAAAAAGAAAATGCTTTTGGAAAACAGGCAACAGTTATTAGACGTGGTAAGAAAAATTATTATGTGATTAATCATCAATAGGAGAAGACAATGAAAAAAATATTAAGTTTAGCTTTATGTTTAAGTGTTTTGTTTGGCTGTAGTTCACAAAAGAAAACAGAAAGCAATATCAAAGCTGAAAATGGTGATGTTGTGAAATTGAATTATGTTGGAAAACTGGATGGGACAGCTTTCCAAGGTGGAACAGCCCAAGGAGCTATCCTTGAATTAGGCTCTGGAACTTATATTGATGGGTTTGAAGAACAGGTTGCTGGTATGAGTTTGGGTAGTTCAAAAACGATTGAAGTGACTTTTCCAGAAAATTATGGTTCAACTGATTTGGCTGGAAAAGATGTGACTTTTGATATTGATCTTGTGTCTGTCTATCGTGAAGAAACATCTTCAGCATGTCAAAAGGGTGATATTGTCAAGATTGATTATGTTGGAAAAAAAGATGGAGAGCTCTTTAGTGGTGGCAGTGCTAGTGGATATTTATTGGAACTTGGTTCTGGTACATTTATTGATGGATTTGAAGATCAATTAATGGGAATGAAAGCGAAAGAATCAAAAACGATTGAAGTGACTTTTCCTAAAAATTATGGTGCAGCTGATTTGGCTGGAAAAGCAGTGACTTTTGATGTGGCTGTGAACCATATTTACAGAGTTGTGAAATAAAAATGGGTATTTTTATCCATTTTTTTCAATTTTATGATATACTAAAGCAGGTGATAAAATGGACGGAATCTTATTAGTGAATAAACCATCAGGGATGACAAGCCATGATGTGGTCAATAAAGTGAGAAAAATTCTACATACCAAGAAAGTTGGACATTGTGGAACTTTGGATCCTGATGCAACAGGTGTACTTGTTTTGTGTATTGGAAAAGCAACCAAGGCATTGCAGTTTTTAACAAGTGAAGAAAAAGAATATATAGCAACTCTTTCTTTAGGAGAGGCGACTGATACATATGATAGTAGTGGGACAGTTGTAGAAACAAAAACATTTGAAGGTGTAAATGATGTTGAAGCAACATTAAAATCATTTTTAGGTCCTCAAAAACAAATGCCACCTATCTATTCTGCAATTAAAGTGAATGGTAAAAAATTATATGAATATGCTAGAAATCATGAAGAAGTTAAAATTGAACCAAGAGATATTGTCATTCAATCAATTGAACTTTTACAACAAGAAAAAAACACAATAACATTTAAGGTGCAATGTTCTAAAGGTACTTATATTCGTTCACTTTGCGTTGATATTGCTAAAAAATTAGGATATCCAGGACATATGTCAAAATTGGTGAGAAGTCAGTCAGGACATTTTCGTTTAGATGATTGTGTAACATTAGAGGAAATTGAAAATGGTGATTATCATATTTTGGCTTTGGAACAGGCTTTTGCACATTATGAGCATTATGTTGTTGAAGATGAAAATATTGTGATTCATGGGAAAATGATTCAAAGTGATATTGATCATCAGGTTGTTGTTGTGAACCAGATGGGAAAAGTATTAGCGGTTTATGGACCTAATGGTCAAGGATATTTAAAGAGTATAAGAGGGTTATTTTGATGGAAATTGTTTATTTGAATGGACAACAATTGGATATTACTGAACCTATTTGCAGTGCTATTGGTTTTTTTGATGGTTTGCATATAGGTCATATGGCGCTTGTTAATGAAGTTATTCGTGTAAGTGATGAGAAGGGGTATAAGAAAGCCTTAATGACATTTGATCATTATCCTCTCTATGTTTTAGGGCGTATTTCAAAAGAGAAGTATCTTACGTCTATGGCTGATCGGATTTCTCTTTTAGAACAATCTGGTATTGATTATTTATTTATTATTCAATTTACTAAAGAAGTTGCAGCATTAACACCTGAAGATTTTATTCAAAGATATTTAATTTCAAGTCATATTCAGCATGTTGTCTGTGGTTTTGATTTTCGTTTTGGGAATCGTAATTTGGGTGATGCTCAAACATTACGAAAATATTTTGGATCACATGTCAGTGTTATTGATGAAGTGCTTTATAAAGGTGAAAAAATATCTTCTTCACGCATTAAACTTGTTTTAGAAGAAGGAAATATTGATGATATGAATGCTTTGCTTGGTCGTCATTATTGTGTCTTAGGGAAAGTGATTCATGGACGCAGAATTGGTCATTCTATTGGTTTTCCAACCGCTAACATAGATTATCAGTCTTACTTTTTGCCTTGTGGAGGCGTTTATGCTGTTAAAGCCTATGTTCATGACTGCGTTTATTTAGGAATGTGTAATATTGGTTATAATCCAACTTTTACAGCATTGGATAAACCTTCTTTAGAAGTTTATATATTAGATTTTGATGATGATATATATGATATGACAGTGAAAGTTGAATTTTATCATTTGATTCGTAAAGAAAAGCCTTTTTCTTCTCAGGATGAATTGATTCATCAACTTAAAAAAGATGAAAATTATGTAAGAGAGTATTTTAAAACACAGAATTAAAGATCTGTGTTTTTTTGGATTCTTTTTATAAAATAGCCTTCTCTTAATCCTGTATAACTAATTGTAAGATGTTCAATCTGAAACTGTGTCATCATTTCTTTTAAAATAATCAGACCTGGAATAAAAGTATGAATACGTTCTGGCTTGATTTTAAGAATTGTATGTGCAGATTTTTTAGTGTTTTGAGTCAGCTGTCTGATTAAATAATCTATTTCTTCTTTGGTCATTGTATCATGAATCTGGTTCTTTTTTAATATTGCTTGAGCAACGCGAAGTGTTGTTCGCATTGTTCCACCAATTCCAATTGCATGTGTAGAAAAATGAGATGTATCTAATAATTGCACCTGTTTTTTCACTTCAGCATAAATTTGATTCAGTTCTTTTGTCGTTGGGGTGATTCCTTTAACATAATCTCTATAAAGACTTAATGCACCAAGTGGGATCGATTGATTTTGAATAATATGATTACCTTGAAAATGAACAATTTCACTACTTCCACCACCAATATCAATCATCAACCCCTTAGGAATATGAATGGATGTTCGCATACCATAAAAATCTAACATTCCTTCTTCCTGATGGGAAAGAACTTCAATATGAATTCCTAAAGACGTTGTCACTCGTCTTAGAACTTCCTGACGATTAGAAATGTTTCTAAGTGCTGCAGTAGCAAAATAATATGCTGAATCAACATCAAGACGTCTGATTAGTTTTTTGAATTCTCTTAGTGTTTCTATTAATGCATTCTGACCTTCTTGGTTTAATTTATCGTCATGTATATAATTCATCAGACCAACCATTTTATTTTTGCTCATCAGTTTTTCATCTTTTTTATTTTTGTCATGATAAATGAGTAGATGAATAGAATGAGAACCAATATCTATAATTGCTTTTTTCATTTGTTTTCCTCCAATCATTTGTAGTATAACAATTAAAAATGAAGAACATGTTGGATTTATCTGAAGTTTCTGTTAAAAAATAAAAAATCTATGTTAAAATAGAATTAGGAAAGCTGGGATCATTATGTTGGATTGGTTAAATGCAAATACAATAGAGGCAGTTGGATTGGTTTTGGGTGGATTGGCTATTTTTATTTATGGCATTCAAATGATGAGTGACGCATTAAAAAGTATTGCTGGAACAAGAATCAGAGAATATATTGAAAAATATACAAGAAACTTGTTGATGTCAATTTTGGTTGGAACGTTTATTTCAGCATTACTACATTCAAGTTCAGCCGTTACAGTCATTTCAATTAGTTTAGTAAGAGCTGGACTGATGGGATTGGAACAGGCAATTGGTATTACTATTGGTGCGAATATTGGAACCTGTGTTACTTCTATTATGATTGGGTTGAACATTGAACAGTTTGCTTATTACTTTGTTTTTATTGGTGTAGCAGTTATGTTTTTAGCAAAGAAGAAAAAAATATCCTATGTGGGAAAGGTATTAACTGGTTTTGGCTTGATTTTTGTAGGCTTAGAAATGATGAGCAATGAACTGGTATTGATTGCTAAAGAAGCATGGTTTATGGATATGATGATTATGTTAGGAAAACAGCCTTGGTTTGCTTTGATAGGAGCAACAATTGCAACTGCTATTATGCAATCATCAACTGCTATTATTGGAATTGTTCAAAAGTTATATATTACAGGTGTATTGACACCGGCAGCAGGAGCGGCTTTTATATTTGGAGCAAATGTGGGAACTTGTATGACGGCTTTATTGGCTTCTTTAGGTGGTTCTATTGCAACAAAGCGAGCTGCTTGGTTTCATGCAGTCTATAATCTTTTAGGAGCTTTGTTAGGAATGATTATCTTGACGCCTTTTGTCAATTTGACAAATTGGGTTAATCAGATCATATATGGTGGTCCTGAAATGTATATTGCTCAGGCACATTTTATCTTTAATGTGGCTTCTACCATCCTTGTGATTCCTTTTGTTGGCCAATGTGTTAAATTATTAAAATTACTGATTCCAGGTGAAGATAATAAAGGTATCAAAATTGAAAATATTGATCAGCTTGATGATCAGCTGATTGAAAAATTCCCAGCTGCCGCTTTAGCAGTTGCTAGAAAAAATACTTTAAGAATGGGACGCAATGTTTTAGAAAATATCAAATTGTCAAAACAATATCTTTTGTCACATAATACAGAAGAGTATGATGAAGTGATAGAAATTGAAGCTTTAGTCAATAGATATGATGCCTCATTATCTCAATATCTGCTCAAAATAGCTCAGCAGCCAACTTTATCACAAGATCAAACTCAGGAATATTATAAAAATTATCAAATTGTTAAACATTTAGAACAAATTTCTGATCAGGTTAATAATCTCATTGATTTTTATAAGATGGTTTATGATGAAAAAGGAACTTTTTCATCTGGTGCCATTGATGATTTTGAAAAGATTTATAGTTTAATTGAAGATATGTTAGCAGATGCTATGCATATTTATGATACAAGAAAAGGTGCAAGGTTATTAGGACAGTTGAATAATAAAGAAAAACAACTGAATTTATTAGAATTGCAATGTCAACAAAATCATTTTGAAAGAATGTGTCAGAATATATGTGACAATTCATTTGCAGCTTCAGTTTTTCTAGATATTTTATCACACATGGAAAGAATTGGGGACATTTCTTTGGATATTGCCAATCGTACTTTTGTGGCTTATAAAAAACATGAACAGAAATATCTTGATCCAAATCAAATATAAAATCATTCATTTTGATTGATGAAAAGAGTTATCGTTTTGTGGCGATAACTCTTTATTGAAATCATATTTAAGATATATGATTTTTTAATGCTCCTAATAGATTAGCATCATTATAATAGTGACAAGCTGTTATAATAGGCTGATGTTCATCTTCTTGATATTGCTGACGAAGTTTTTGAAATTCTTGTTGAATTGTTGTTATGAGGATAGGTTGTTCACTGATACCGCCACCAATACAAACAACATCAAGATCAAGAATATAATCAAGATTATAAATCATAAATGCAATTTGACGACAATACTTTAGAAAATGCTGATAGGCAGTAGGATGATCCTGAATTTTTTCAAAAACAACTTGACCATCTTCTAAACATCCCATCATTTGACTCATTGAAGCGATGAGTGCGTTAGCACTATTGTTCTTTCCAAAATTTGTCATTACTCTATAAGTATCATCAGTATTCATAAGAATAGAACCAATCTCACCAGCTTTATGATGATGACTGTTATAGATTTTGCCATCTAAGATAAGCGTTCCGCCAATTCCACTACCCAAAACAATCATGAGAGCATTGTGGGCATTTTGTAAACTGCCTTTCCACATTTCACCAAGAGCAGCACACTTAGCATCATTTTCTATAGAAACGGGAAGGTGGGTAATGTCTTCGAGTTCTTGTTTAAGAGAATGATTGGCTAAAAAAGGCAAAAGTGTAATCGCATGCACATAACCTGTTTGACTCTCAATTATGCCAGGCATACTGATGGCTATACCGACAACATCATCTTTTATGAGGCTTGTTAAACTGTTATAAAAATCAGCAAGATTTGTTTTAACAGTTGGTATCTTTGATTTTTTTAAACAATGACCATCTTTTTGGTAATAGCCATATTTTGTATAAGTTCCACCAATATCAATGACTAAATACATTTTTTATTCACTTCCTTTTTTCTATTATTTCATTGAATGTATGAATTGTAAAGAAAAAGAATACCATCAAATGGTTGTTGTGATATCCATTGATTGATGATATACTTTTATCAAAATTATTATAAATAAGGGGGATATATGAAATTAGTTATTGAACATCTTCAAAAAAGTTTTGAAGATAAAAAAGTTTTAGAAGATATTCATTTTTGTTTTGAACAGGGGAAAATTTATGGCTTATTAGGAAGAAATGGGGCTGGAAAAACAACATTATTTAATTGCTTGAATCATGATATAGATATTGATGGGGGAACATTTTATATTGAGGATGGTGAACAACGTCCTCTTACCATGAATGATATTGGTTATGTTTTATCAACACCAACAGTTCCAGAGTTTTTAACAGCTAGAGAATTTTTGAAATTTTTTATTGAAGTGAATCAAAAAAATATTGTTGACTTAAAAAGTATTGATGAATATTTTGATATTGTCAATATTGCTGCTGAAGATCGTGATCGTTTATTAAAAGATTTTTCACATGGAATGAAAAATAAGATGCAGATGTTAATTCAATTGATTGCCAAGCCTGCTATCTTATTGCTAGATGAACCACTTACATCTTTAGATGTTGTTGTGGCTGATGAAATGAAAAAACTTTTAAAACAAATGAAGGAAGAACATATTCTTATTTTTTCAACACATATTATGGAATTGGCTATTGATCTATGTGATGAAATTGTTATTTTAAATAAAGGTCAATTATCTTTTGTTGATAGGAATGGACTGAATCAAGATGAATTACAAGAAAAAATTATCAAAATTTTAAAGGATGACCATGATGCTTAAGACCTTTTTGATTGCTTATCGCTTAAAAGATACTTATCATGTCAATAGTATGATCTATGCTTTAAAAAGTCTTCCATTTATTAAAAAAATATTGCCTGTTTCCTTATATCAGCATTACGGATTAAAAGTATTAGGTCATATTTTAAGTGTGTTATGGGAATTTATTTCTCTTTTTCTTGGTAAATTCATTTATTTTCTCATCATGTTTATGGTTCCACTGGCTTATATGGACCGTGTTGATTTTCATTCGTTTTTACAATTGCTTTTCTTTTTAACATTGATTGGCACACGATTCAATACAGAAATGATTAATCCTAGTCAAGATAAATATTATGCGATTATTTTGATGAAAATGGATAGTCGTGAATATAGTGTCTCACAATATATTTATAAATTACTTAGATATATTATTGGTTTAATTCCTTGCTTTTTATTTTTTACAATCTCTATGGATTATGCAATCTGGTTATGTTTTGTTTTGCCAATTGCTATGGGATGTTTAAAAACAGTTGTTGTTGCCTATGATCTTTATGTTTATCAAAAACATCATCGGATTTCTTGTCAAAACGACCATCATCGAGGTACTTTTGTTTTTGCTTTTATTTGTTTAATAGCAGGGTATGGGCTTTTATTCTTTGATATCATGCTTCCTATGATATTTCTTGTATTCATATTTACAATAAGTCTATTTCTGGGTATCATTTGTGGATTATATATTTTTAATTATCCTTGTTATCATGCTTTTAGTCATGATTTATTGCGAAATGTTCATCAGTTGTTTCAAAGCGATAATCAGGAACTCGTTAATGATGCATATCATCAAGTGATTACTATTGAAACAGATAAAAAGAGTTCTAAAAAAGGATTTGCGTATTTTCATGAACTGTTTGTGAAACGTCATCAAAAGATTTTATGGAAAACAGCGAAACGTCAAACTTATTGTTTAACTGTGATCATGATGTTGATCATATTGATAATTTGTCGTGATATGAATATCAAAAAAGAAGTTCATGTTTTATTAAAAACTTTTTTACCTTATTTTGTCTTTATTATGTATTTATTAAATACAACTCAAAATGCAACCAATGCGATGTTTGTCAATTGTGATCACAGTATGTTAACATATTCATTTTATCGTGTTCCTTCCCATATTTTACAGCTGTTTCAAATGAGATTAAAAGAAATGATAAAAATCAATTTATTGCCTGGTTTTGTTTTGGCAATGGGATATTTGATTGTTTCATTAATATGTGGAGGGATGAATGAATTCTTAAATGCTATGATTGGTTTTATATCTATTATATCTATGAGTATCTTTTTTTCGACTCATTATTTAATTCTCTATTATTTATTACAACCTTATAATATGGAGACTGAAATCAAAAATCCTATTTATTCCCTTGTGCTTTCTTTGACTTATATTGTTTGTTATGCATTTATAAGAATTGAATTGCCTACTTTTGCTTTTGGGATTGTGTGTATTGTTTTTTGTATTTTCTATTGTTTGATGAGTTGTGTTTTGGTTTATAAAAAAGCTGAGCAAACTTTTAAAATACATAATTAAGATTTTAAAGATAAGAATTTGACTGGAATGAGTGATGACAAATTTCATCACTTTTCTTATTTTGATAATATGGTATAATGAAATAATGAAAGGAGTGGGACAATGAATTTAGATGAATTATTAAACCCAAGACAAAAAGAAGCAGCGACATATTTGGACTCTCATTTGCGTATTATTGCGGGGGCAGGAAGTGGGAAGACCAGAGTTTTAACTTATCGTATTGCTTATTTGATTGAAGAAATTGGCATTGAACCACGCCATATATTAGCCATTACGTTTACTAATAAAGCAGCTAACGAAATGAAAGAAAGAGTTATCGGATTGTTAGGTGATTATGCTTCTGGGGCTTTGCTTTGTACAATTCATTCTTTGTGTGTAAGGATTTTAAGACAAAATATTCGAGCACTTGATTATCCAAATAATTTTATTATTATGGATGAAGAGGACCAAAAATCACTCTTAAAAAAGATTTTTAAAGAACGTCAAATTGATCCAAAAACAATCAGTGTTAAAAGTTGTATTCATTATATTTCAACATGTAAAATAGGTGGTGTTTCACCAGAGCGTGCTTTAATGTTTGCGGGTGATTTTATCGGTGAACAAAAAAAAGCTATTGCATATGAAGATTATGAAAAATATAAAGCTGATCATTTTATGCTGGATTTTGATGATCTTTTATTAAAAACGGTAGAATTGTTTGAAAAATTTCCAGAAATATTAGAAAGATGGCAAAGACATTTTCAGTTTATTCATGTTGATGAGTTTCAGGATGTGAGTGAAGTTGATTATAAATTGATTAAATATTTGTCAGGACGATCTACACTTTGTGTGGTTGGTGATCCTGATCAAACAATTTATTCATTTAGGGGATCAGATATCAATTTTATTATGAATTTTGATCAAGATTTTCCAAATACCAAAACAGTTATTTTAGATCAAAATTATCGATCAACCAAAACAATTCTTAATATTTCAAATAATTTAATTCGTAAAAATAAGAATCGTATGGAAAAAGATTTGTTTACAGAATTAGATGATGGTCCTAAGGTTTTACATTATTCAGGTGTTGATGAAGAAGCTGAAGCCAATTTTGTTTGTGATACAATTGAAGATATTATTCATCAGGTAGAAGGGGTCAATTATCATGATTTTGCAATATTGTATCGTGCCAATTATCTTTCTCGTTCTTTTGAACAGAAATTAATTCAAAGACAGATTGATTATAAAATATTTGGGGGCTTAAAATTCTTTAATCGTAAAGAAATTAAAGATGCTTTGAGTTATATTCGATTGATGGTAAATCAGGATGATTTATCTTTTGAAAGAATTGTCAATGTTCCAGCTCGTGGAGTTGGTGAAAAGACTTTAGCGAAGATTCAAAATAAAGCGATTGAATATGGCATGAGTAATTATGAGGCGTTGAGTGTTTTTCATGATGAAATGGGATTATCTGGTAAGGCGAAAAAACAACTGATGGAATTTGTAAAATGTATTGAAAGAGCAAAATCATCATCGTTAAGTTTGCCAGATGTTTTTGAAAAATTATTAGGGGATGTTGGTTATTTTGATATGTTAAAAAATGATCAGGATGATAATCGTATTCAAAACTTAATGGAATTAAAAGCTTCTATTTCCAATTATATGAATACACATCCAGATACACCAACTTTTGAAAGTTATTTGCAGGATATTGCTTTATATACATCACAGGATGATGTTTTTGATGATGAGTATGTATCATTGATGAGTATTCATATGGCCAAAGGCTTAGAGTTTAACTATGTATTTGTAGTGGGATTGTCAGAAGATGTTTTTCCGAGCTTTAGAAGTGTTTCAGAGGCTGGTGATGATGGTATGGAGGAAGAAAGAAGATTGGCATATGTGGCATTTACACGTGCGAAAAAACGTTTGTATTTAACCGATAGTCAAGGCTTTAACTTTATTACCAATTCTCCTAAGATGTCATCACGTTTTATTGATGAAATTGGTAGTGATCAAGTTGAACATGTGGGTAATCCTTCAAAATTTAAACCTAAGGAATATCTTCATTTAGGTCCAACTGTTGAAGAGATGATTGGCGATAATGAAGTAAGTGAATGGAAACAAGGAGATCTGGTTGAACATGATACTTTTGGCAAAGGTGTCATTGTTAAAGTCAATGGAAATACTTTGGATATTGCTTTTTCTGTTCCTTATGGTATTAAGACTTTAATGGCTCATCATAAAGCATTGAAAAAACTTGCATCTTAATTATTTTTGTGAAGAAGAGTAAATGGTCATAAAAGGATCTTTACTCTTTTTCATGTTTATAGAATTTGATTTTGTAATGATGGATGATGTGAAAGGAGATATTAATGTTTTCTTAAGAAATAATCGGGAAGAATAGGTTATGATAAGGGTGAATGAGGTCTTTAAGAATTTTTTGCCTTTATGGTTTTATTCAATGGTTATTTTTGGTATAATGAGCAAGTGAAATGGAGTGTATAGAGATGACATTTGAGAGATTACAGGAAATTAAGAAGTTATTAAATGAATATAATTATCAATATTATGTTTTAGATAATCCGACTGTTTCAGATCAGGAATATGATCGTTTGATGCAAGAGTTACAACAAATTGAAATGCAGCATCCTGAGTGGTTAACTGCTGATTCACCGAGTCAAAGAGTTGGAGGACAGGTGCTAGATAATTTCACGAAAGTCACTCATCAAAGAATGATGTTATCATTAGGAAATATTTTTAATGAAGATGAACTGCGAGAATTTGATGATCGTATTCGTGAAATTTATCCTGATGTAGAATATGTTTGTGAATTGAAAATTGATGGTTTGGCGGTTTCATTAGTCTATGCTGATGGTCATTTGGATTATGGAGCAACTCGTGGAGATGGAACAATTGGTGAGGATATTACACATAATGTCAAGACAATTAAATCAATCCCGCTTTCTATTGATTATGATGGTGATTTTGAAGTACGTGGTGAGATTTTTATGCCTAAAAAATCATTTAATGAATTGAATCGTCAAAGAGAGGCTGCTGGAGAAACATTGTTTGCTAATCCTCGTAATGCGGCAGCTGGCAGTGTAAGACAATTAGATTCATCAATAGCTGCAAAACGTGGATTAGATGCATTTTTATATATGGTACCAACAGCCACAGAAGTGGGTTGTACAACCCATAAAGAGGCATTAGATTATATTAAGAAGTTAGGATTTAAGACTAATCCGATGACAAGAGTTTGTCAAAATATTCAGGAAGTTTGGGCTTTTATTCAAGAAATGACAGAAAAAAGAGAAACCCTTCCTTATGAAATCGATGGCATTGTCATTAAAGTCAATAATTTACAAAGACAAGAACGTTTAGGCTATACAGCCAAAGTTCCTAAATGGGCAATTGCATATAAATTTCCAGCTGAAGAAGTTGTGACAAAATTAAAGGATATTATTTTTACAATTGGTAGAACGGGACAAATTACGCCTAATGCAGTATTAGAACCAGTACGTGTGGCAGGAAGTACTGT
The DNA here is from genome assembly GCF_001244545.1 of Candidatus Stoquefichus sp. SB1. Lineage (NCBI taxonomy): Bacteria > Bacillati > Bacillota > Erysipelotrichia > Erysipelotrichales > Erysipelotrichaceae > Candidatus Stoquefichus > Candidatus Stoquefichus sp. SB1. The sequence continues at coordinate 108,890 of NZ_LN852693.1, forward strand.
CCAACGCGCAACATTACATAATGAAGATAATGTTAAACATAAAGATATTAGAGTCGGAGATTATGTTGTTGTTAGAAAAGCTGGAGATGTGATTCCAGAAGTTGTACGTGCTTTAAAAGAACGTCGTGATGGTAGTGAAAAAGCTTTTACGATGATTAGTGTTTGTCCTTATTGTGGCAGCAAATTGATAAGAAAAGATAATGAAGCTGCTTATTATTGTTTAAATGAGCAATGTGATTCTAAAAAGATTGAACGGATTATTCATTTTGCATCACGTGATGCTATGAATATAGAGGGTCTTGGAGAAAAGATTATTGAACAATTCTATAATTTAGGTTTTGTAAAATCGATTGAAGATATTTATGCTTTGTATAAACATGAACAAGAAATTATGGATATTGAAGGTTTTGGTAAGAAGTCAATGGATAATCTTGTTGCGGCAATTGAAAAGAGCAAAGAAAATTCTATGGAAAAACTTTTGTTTGGTCTTGGTATTAAAGGTATTGGGGCAAAGATGGCTGATAATTTATCTAAGGAATTAAAAAATATGGATGGCTTATTGACTGTTTCGACTGCTAAGCTTTTATCAATTAAAGATGTTGGAGAGACAATTGTTCAATCTATTAATCGTTTTAGAAGAGATCCAGCTTCATTAGAATTGATTGAGCATTTAAAAGCATTAGGATTGAATATGGAATATTTAAAAGAAACGTCATTGATTCAAGAGAGTATTTTTAATGGCAAGACAGTTTGTGTAACAGGTACTTTAGAGTTAATGACAAGAAAAGAAATCAAGGATTATTTGGCACGTCTTGGCGCTAATGTGACAGGGAGTGTATCTAAGAAAACTGATTTTTTAATCTGTGGTCGTGATGCTGGAAGTAAGTTGGAAAAAGCCAATCAGTTAGGTGTAACAGTTATGAGTGAAGAAGAATTTAAAGAGGAGGTGCAGTTATGAAAAAATTAATTTGTGTTGGTATGGCATTATTGTTGCTTGTTGGATGTCATCGTGCAAAAGAGTCAGTTCAGGGACAGACAACGAACAATACAGCTTCTATGGATTCTTTTGATGATTCTTATTATAAGATTGTTAGATTTGATGATAGTGAATTAAGAGAAGATTTTTATTTGGATTATGGTTCTACGAATGATTTTAAATCAATTGGTCGAGGACTGCAGTTACTTTCAGATGATTATTTTTCAACATCTAATCATTATATGAGTGAAGGTCAATATTTAAAATTATCTTTGGTCAAAGAAATGCTAAGTCGTAAGAGTGAAAATTCTTTACAGCCTCAAGATGGTACAACGATAGAGAATATTCAAAATCCAATTATGGTTCAAAATATTCAAGAACAAGATTATTATATTAAAGATGGTGATCGTTATACATTAAAAGGAATGGCTTTTACGATTGTCCTTGATCCACGTAAAAGTGATAATTCTCGTTTAGATGTCGCAATGAGTGATAAAGAAATAGAAAAGTACGGACGTGAATGTATTCAGAAATTTTATAAAGTCATTCAAAATGCTGATGATTTTAAGGATGTTAAGAATTTACCTATTTTATTGACAGTTTATCAGGCGACTGATAAAACAACAAGTACTGTTAATGGACATTATATATTAAAGAGTTATTGTCAAAAAGAAGTTGGAGAAATTTCTAAAGTGAATCAGGAAACTGTGCTTTTTGCAAGTGAAAGAGCGCAGGCAATTGATAAAACAACAAGTAATGATTTTGATACTATAAAAGCAAGCTTGAAAAATGCGGCAACTGAAGCAGCTGGATTTGTTGGTGAAGCAAGATATGAAAATGATGAAATTCAATCGATGGTTATTAATGTTCATCTCAATGTTAAAACAGCAACTGAACTTATGTATTTAACATCTATTGTTGCTGATGCGATTGATAATAAATTTACTTATGATTTTGATATCAAAGTATTGGTTTATTCACAGGATGAATTGGATGCTGTTATTATTAAAAATAAGGGCGAAAGTGCCCAGAGTTATAGTCTTGATTAGGGGGTATGAAAATGAATGATACTGAGAAAATGTTAAAACAGTTAGGTCGTAAAACGATGTTTGATGTAAGTGATGAAGAAATGCCGGCATTAGTTGAAGAATATAATGTCTTTATGAGTCATGTTAAAGCATTGGAAGATATTGATACAACGGATGTAGAGCCTTTGGCTTTTCCTTATGAAATAGAAACAACGTTTTTGCGTGAAGATGAAGCTGTTCATACAATTAGTCGTGAAGAAGCTTTAAAGAATGCAAAGAGTGTACAAGATAATCAAATTAAAGTACCAAAGGTGGTGGGGTAAATGATTCAATATAGTATAGAAGAACTTCATGATTTATTGGCTTCTGGTGAACTTAATCCTCAGGAGTATTATGATGAATTATTTCAAGAAGTTGAGTTTCAACAAGAGAGATTAAATGCTTTTGTAACAATTACAAAAGATAAAGCATATGATGATTTAAAAAACACACAATTTGATCATTTATTAAATGGGATACCCTATGTATTAAAAGATAATTATAATACCAAAGGAATTCGAACAACAGCGTCTAGCCGTATGTTAGAAGATTATACACCTATTTATAATGCACATGTTGTTGATTTGTTGACGAAGCAGGGTGTCTGTTTGATAGGAAAAGCATCGATGGATGAACTGGCAATGGGTGGAACAAATAAATCTGCGCTTACTGGACCAGTTTACAATCCATGGGATCATACACGTATTGCTGGTGGATCATCTGGAGGAAGTGCAGCACTTGTTGGCAGTGGCGTTGTGCCATTTGCCTTAGGAAGTGATACAGGAGATTCTATTCGTAAACCAGCAGGTTTTTGTGGGATTGTTGGATTTAAGCCAACATGGGGTCGTATTTCACGATATGGTGTCATCCCTTATGCATCAAGTTTAGATACAGTTGGAGCTTTTACGCGTAACGTTCGAGATATGGCGATTGTAACAGAAGCTCTTGCTGGACGTGATGAAAGAGATATGACATCAAGCACAAGAGAAGTTCCTCATTATTTAGAGAATTTAACAGATGATATTCGTCATTTGAAGATAGCGGTTTTGACATCAGTCAGTGATGAAATCAGAAATCCTGAAATTAAAGCAAATTTTGAACATGTTGTACAAACATTTAAAGAATTAGGAGCAACTGTTGAAGATGTAACTATGCCAACAACACTTATGCGTACATTACTACCAACGTATACAATTATTGCTAATTCTGAAGCAACAAGTAATCATTCTTGTTTAGATGGTATTAAATATGGAAATCGTCAGGCAGGTCAAACAACAGATGATGTTATGATTCATTCTCGTACTCATGGTTTTGGTGATCATATTAAACGTCGTTTTATTCTTGGTAATCTAGCTTTGGCAACTGAAAATCAGGAAAGAATGTTTAGAAAGGCACAACGTGTCAGAAGATTGATTGTTGAAGAATTGAATAAAATTTATCAGGATTATGATATTATCTTAACACCTAATGGGGGAAGTATTGCTCCTCGTGTTGATGAGGCAACTGATGATCGTTTAAGTGATGAATATCTCATTTTAGAGAATCATTTAAGTTTAGGTAATTTTGCTGGAACACCAAGTTTATCATTACCATCTGGTTTTGTTGATGGTATGCCGATTGCTGTGAATTTAATGGGTCGTCTTTTTGAAGAACAAACAGTTCTTAATTGTGCCTATGCATTAGAAAATGCATTAGGATTTAAAAATCAATATTCAAGGGAGGGGTAGAAGATGAATTTTGAACAGGTTATTGGATTAGAAGTCCATTGTGAATTGAAAACAAACTCTAAAATGTTTTCTGCTGCCCCAGTTACATTTGGGGAAGAACCCAATACAATGATTAATGAAGTAGATATGGGAATGACAGGAACAATGCCCGTATTAAATAAACGTGGTGTTGAGTTTGCCATTCGTGTATGCCATGCTTTACACATGGAAATAGATGAATTATTATGTTTTGATCGTAAGAATTATTATTATTCTGATTTACCTAAAGGCTTTCAGATTACTCAGGATAAAAGACCAATTGGTAGAAATGGTTATTTAGATATTGAAGTTGATGGACAAATGACACGGGTTGAAATTGAACGTTTGCATATGGAAGAAGATACTGCAAAACAATTCCATTTTGATGATTATTCTCTTATTGATTATAATCGTGCTGGTATTCCATTGATCGAAATTGTCACAAGACCTAATATTAGAAGTGGAGCCCAGGCAGCTGCTTACTTAGAAAAATTAAGACAGATTTTCTTATATACAGATGTTTCAGATGCAAAGATGGAAGAAGGATCAATGCGTTGTGATGTCAATATTTCTATTCGTCCATTTGGAAGTGAAGAATTTGGAATTAGAACAGAAATCAAAAACTTGAATTCTATTTCTAATGTCCAAAAAGCCATCGAATTTGAAGCAATGCGTCAAGAAAAAGTATTGATTCAAGGTGGTGAAGTTTTACAGGAAACAAGACGTTTTGATGAAGATACCAAAGAAACTGTCATGATGCGTGCTAAAGGGGATGCTGTTGATTATAAGTATTATACGGAACCTAATATTTTGCCTATTCGTCTTGATCATCAATGGGTGATGGATATTAAAGAAAACTTGCCAATGCTTGCAGAGGAAAGAGAAAAAATTTATATTGAGAATTATAGTTTACCAAAGACAGATGCACATATTCTTGTTTCTAGTAAAGATATTTCTGATTTTTATGAAGAAACAATTACAACATGTCAAGAATATAAATTGGTTTGTAACTGGTTATTAGGTGAAGTTCAGGCTTATTTAAATAAAGCAGGACTCACAATTCAGCAAACAAAGTTAACACCACTTTATTTAGGAAAAATGATTACATTTATTCAAGATGGAACAATTTCATCTAAACAAGCAAAAAAAGTCTTTGAATGTTTAATGGCTGAAGGAAAAGATCCTGAAATCATTATTGAAGAAAAAGGGATGAAACAAATTTCTGATGTTGAGACTTTAACACATATTATTAATGAAGTTCTTGATCAAAATGAACAGTCAATTCAGGATTTTGCTGCTGGTAAGGATCGTGCTGTAGGATTTTTAGTTGGTCAAATTATGAAGAAAACAGGTGGACAAGCGAATCCTAAAATTACAAATCAGCTTTTGATTCAATTGTTAAAAGAAAGAACAAAATAATGCCCTATACATTTGTGAGTATTTTTGGTACAATGAGAGAAAGTAGGTGAGATAATGGCAAAGAAATTTCAGTTTGATGATGAAGATGATATACCAGAAAGTGGATATCAGCAACCATCTCATATTGATGAATTAGAAAATATGAAGATGCAAGAATCAAGCGAACCAGTAGAAGATACATATGGATATACTGATGAATATGAAGATTTTGATGAAGAGGATAGTCAACCTATGAGTAAGAAAAAGAAAAAATTTGTATGGAAATGGTGGTATTATCTGTTAATTGCTTTGGCTGTTCTAATGATTGCATTTATTGTTTACATTTTTGTTTTGTCAAGTAATGATGGACCTGTTTATGGTAAAAGATGTGAAGGTTTAGTGACTATTCCTAAAGATTTACAAACAGCTGCGATAGATACGGTTAAGAAAGAGAATTCTGATGTTCAAGATATAACAATTGAAATCGCATGTCGTCAGGTCAAAGTGGATATTGTCTATAAGGATAAAATGGATACAAAAAAAGCTCAGAAAATTGCTGAAAATGCAGTTCAAACTTTAGATAAACTTGTTGGAAAAACCAAAGAAGAAGGAAAAACATATAGTACATTATTTGGAAAAATTGATAATGTTAATCAGTATGAAGTGAATTTATTCTTAACTTCTCAAAATAGTGATGATTTTCCAATCTATGGAACAAAGAATGTTCAAAATGATGAATTTTCTTATACACTAGCAAGTGTACGAGATAAAGATAGTGCTGAAAAAGCAAAAGAGACATTAAATGATAATTAAAAACGAGCATTGCTCGTTTTTTTTGGAGGACTTATGAAAAAAAACGAATATATTGAAGCAAAGTGTATTGATTATTCTCATGATGGACAAGGGATTGTTAAGGTAGAAGGATTTCCGGTTTTTGTTAAAAATATGTTGATTGACGAAGTTGGAAAAGTGAAAATTATTAAGGTATTAAAAAATTATGCTGTTGGACGTTTAATTGAACTTTATCATTCTCACCCATGTCGTCAAGAGGCACGATGTCCTTTATTTAAACAATGTGGTGGTTGTCATCTTCAGCATTTGTCAAAAGAAGGACAACAGGTATTTAAAACCAAACGAGTTCAGGATACATTGGAACGTATTGGACATTGTCATGTAGAAGTGCTGCCTTGTTTTATGATGGATGAACCATGGTTTTATAGAAATAAGGTTCAAGTCCCTGTAGGATATCAGAATAATAGATTGGTTAGTGGTTTTTATAAACAACATAGTAATGATATTATTCCTATGGAAAGATGCTATATTCAAAACGATGAATCCAATCAGTTGGTTAATCGTGCAAGGGAATTGCTTCAAGATGCTAAAGAAACAGCTTATGATAAGATAAGTCATAGTGGAAATATAAGACATATTCTTGTGAGATCAGCTTATGCAACACAACAACTTATGCTTGTTTTTATTACTTATCAAAAGACAATTAAGGATATTGATTTTATTATAAAAACATTACAATTAGAATTTCCACATTTACAAACAATTGTTCAAAATATTAATCAAAGACATGATAATGTTATTTTAGGAAAAGAAAATAAAATATTATGGGGTCCAGGTTATATAGAAGATCAATTGTTAGGAAATACATATCGTATTTCAACACAATCGTTTTATCAGATTAATCCTAAACAGGTAGAATATTTATATCAAAAAGCGATTGAATATGCACAGTTAAAAGCAACTGATGAAGTGATTGATGCATATTGTGGAATTGGAACAATTTCACTATCTATGGCACAATATGTTGATAAAGTTTATGGTGTTGAAATTGTTGAACAGGCAATTATTGATGCAAAAGAAAATGCTAAACGAAATCATATTCATAATGTTGAATTTACTTGTCAGGATGCTGGTGAATTTATGGTGAATTTTGCAAATGAAAACAAACATATTGATGTTGTGATGGTGGATCCACCACGTAAAGGATGTTCAGAAGTATTTTTAAATCAACTGATAACTTTATCACCAGATAGAATTGTCTATATTTCTTGTGATGTGGCTACTCAGGCAAGAGATATTGCGTATCTTCAAGAACATGGGTACCAGGCGGATATTTGTCAGCCAGTTGACATGTTCCCACAAAGTTATCATATTGAAAATATTGTGCGACTATCACTTAAAAAGTGATAGTTTTTTTTGTTATAAAGTTGATTAAGACAAGTATATTATTACATGATTATCCATTTTTTAACAGTACACAAAGTTGCATATAATCTTGTTTTATGCAACTTTGTATGCTAAAATAAATGTGTCATAAAAATGGTGGAGGTTAAAGAGATGAGAAGTGATAAACATATATACATGGCAATTGATTTAAAATCTTTTTATGCTTCAGTTGAATGTGTTGAAAGAAATCTTGATCCATTAACAACCCATCTTGTTGTTGCTGATTCAAGTCGAACTGAAAAGACAATCTGTTTAGCAGTTTCACCATCATTAAAAAAATATGGACTTCCAGGAAGAGCACGTTTATTTGAAGTTGTTCAAAAAGTCAAAGAAATCAATCAGGATAGACGAAGAAAAGCACCAGGATATCAACTGATTGGAGAATCCTATAAAGAAGCAGAATTACTCAATCATAAGCAACTCGCATTGTCATATATTATTGCACCACCAAGAATGGCTTTTTATTTGGATTATAGTGCCAGAATATATCAGATTTATCTTAAATATGTAGCACCTGAAGATATTCATGTTTATTCAATTGATGAAGTCTTTATTGATATGACAGGTTATTTGCATAGTTGTCATATGACGCCTAAAGAATTTGCCAAAAAGATTATTCTTGATATTTTTGAAACAACTGGACTCACTGCAACAGCAGGTATTGGAAGCAATTTGTATTTATGTAAAGTGGCGATGGATATTGTTGCTAAACATATTAAACCTGATGAACATGGTGTGAGAATTGCACAATTGGATGAATTGCGATATCGTCAGTATTTATGGAATCATCAGCCAATTACTGATTTTTGGAGAGTTGGTAGAGGTTATGCCAAGAAATTAGCCAATGTAGGCATTTATACAATGGGAGATATTGCGAAATGTTCAATTGGCAAAAGCAAGGACTATTATAATGAAGATTTGCTTTATCAGATGTTTGGTGTCAATGCAGAATTACTGATTGATCATGCCTGGGGTTATGAATCGTGTACAATGGCTGATATTAAGAATTATAAACCGGCTCATAATAGTATTGGAACTGGTCAGGTATTAAGTTGTCCTTATGATTTTGATAAAACAAAATTGGTTGTTAAGGAAATGCTGGATTTGTTATCGTTAGATTTGGTTGATAAAGGACTTGTAACTGATCAAATTGTTTTAACAATAGGATATGATATTGATAATTTGAAAAATAAACAATATCAGGGAGAAGTTGTGACTGATTATTATGGTCGTAAAATTCCTAAACATGCTCATGGAACTGCTCGTCTTGATCGACAGACAGCGTCTGGGTATCTTATGACAATAGCAGTTATGGAATTGTTTGATCGGATTGTAGATAAAAAATTATTTGTGAGAAGAATTCATCTTTCAGCTCATCATCTTGTTGATGAAGAAGTAATAGAAAATAAAGAATTTTTTCATCAAATAGATATTTTTACAGATTATGATGTTTTAAAGAAACAACAAGAAATGCAAAAACAAATTTTAGAGAAAGAAAAACGTCTGCAAAAAGCAACATTACAATTAAAGAAAAAATATGGTAAAAATGCTGTGCTTAAAGGAATGAATTTAGAAGAAGGAGCGAGAACCATTGAACGTAATGGAACGATTGGTGGTCATAAAGCTTAATGAAAGGAAGAAATATGAATTACATTCATGATTATTCAGATATCTTAAAAATAACTTATCAGAAATCTTCTCGTCATCCACATATGTCTAGAAAAGAAAGAGCTGCTCAATTTGCACCTTTTGCAGCTTTAACAGGGCATAAAGAAGTGATTAAGGAAACTGCTCGATTGACAGATTCAAAGAAGAGACTTGATGAGAATCAGAAAATTCTTGTTAATTACCAATTGCAGGAAATATTGCATCAATTGCCTCATCATCCTTATGTGAAAATAACATATTTTCAACCTGATGGATTCAAACAGGGTGGACACTATATAACGATTGTAGGTAATGTTTCAAAAATTGATGAATATGAACGTATCATTATTTTAGAAGATTATACAAAAATTTTGATAAATGACATTTATCAAATAGAATTGATTTCATAGAAAGTGCTATTCAATCTAAAAAGAGTTTATTGATGTTATCTTATGATTGCTAGTTATAGATGAATCGTGTAATATAAGAAAGGGAAATGAAGAATAGTGGTCATGAAATAAAGAACTTTAAGACAATGATAAAAAATCAAGATTGAAATATAAGGAGATAATGAATATGAAAAGAAATAACCCAAAAGTGGTGATTTCTCCTGAAGGAGAAACATGGCTTGATAAAGGACAAATGTGGATGTATAAAAATAATGTGATGGAATTAGATGATTCCATTGAAAATGGAGCATTGGTTGATATTGTGACAGTGAATGGAAAATATATGGGAACTGGTTTTCTATCTAAGCATAGTCATATTACTGTTCGTATTTTATCAAAAGATAGAAATGATGTATTGGATAGAAACTTTTTTAAAAAAAGAATTCAATTTGCTTATGATTTTCGTAAAACATTAGAAGCAGACAATATCACAAATTGCCGATTGGTTTTTGGAGAGGCTGATTTGCTTCCTGGTTTAACTGTAGATAGATACAATGATATTTTGGTTTGTCAAATCAGTTCATATGGATTAGAGAAGAGAAAAGATATGATCTATGAATTGTTAATGGAAGTTTTAAAAGAAGACCATCAGGATATTAAGGGGATTTATGAAAGAAATGACATTAAGGTTCGTAGTAAAGAAGGATTGCCATTAGAGAAGGGATACTGGAAGAATGCCGATTTACCAACAACGACTATTATTAGAGAAAATGGGATTCTTTTACATGTAGATATTGAAAATGGTCAAAAGACTGGATACTTTTTAGATCAAAAAGCCAATCGTTATTTATTAAGACAGATGGCACATGGGAAAAAAGTATTGGATTGTTTTAGCCATACGGGAGGATTTGCTTTAAATGCTGCTTATGGTCATGCAAAAGAAGTTGTTGCAGTAGATGTGTCTCAAACAGCTTTAGATCAGGGATATCATAATGCGTTGCTTAATTCTTTAGAAGATAAGATTACTTTTACTCAAGATGATGTCTTTGATTATTTAGATAAATGTAAAGTAGGACAATTTGATATCATTGTTTTAGATCCACCAGCTTTTACAAAATCACGCCGAACAATTGATCATGCTTATAACGGCTATAAAAAGATTAATATGAAAGCTATGAATCTTTTAAAAAAGGGTGGTTATTTACTGACTTGTAGCTGTTCACGTTTTATGGAAACAGATCATTTTGAAAAAATGTTAAGAGAATCTGCTTATGAGGCAGGAGTTACTTTAAAACAAGTATCTGTTACACAACAAAATCATGATCATCCGATTTTATGGACTATGGAAGAAACATCATATTTAAAATTTTATATTTTCCAAATCATTTAAAGAGTAGAATTTATTTTATTGATGATTGGATAGAAAAAGCAGTTATGATTGAAATGAAGAGCACCCCATAATTTGAACAAACAAATTATGGAGATGCACTTCAAAAATAACTGCTTTTTTTAAATTAGAAATGAATATATTTTTGAGGATCGATGAGTGAAGCGGCATCTTGATCACAAATGACAGTAAAATTAGGATGAAGTTTAAGAATCGTGGCTGGAACATCCTGATTAATAGGTTCATCTAAAAATCTTTGTAAGATTTCAGCTTTTTCTTTACCATTAACAATCATAACCAGATGTTTCACACGCATTAAACTTTTTGGCCCCATTGTCAAAGTAAATGGTTGGCGTGGTCGATCGCCATAAGTTGGATTAACAGCTTGCTTATCTTTAAAGTCAATACAATAAGTATAACTATCAAAAGGTGTACAACGTGGACAATTGCCACAGAAATGACCATCATGTCCTAGACCAATAACCATAACATCAATTCCACCAGCATTGCGGATTTCATTATCGTAATTTTGCCAATTATCAGGATTCATAATATGAATACGTTTATCAGGAATATGCGCATCACGAAAAAACAAATCCTGCATGTCTTTCCAGTTGGGTCCATATGGTTCGTCTATAAATGGATTTTCATCAAAGAGATAATATTGTATATCTTTGAATTTTTCTTGATCTTTAACATAGGGAATCATCATTTCATACATTGTTTTGGGTGATCGCCCAGATGTTAAAGAGATATTCACGCGCTTATCTTGCATCATTGCACCTAACAAAATAAACATAGCACTTTCACTCATTTTGTGTTCATTTTCTTCAATTATTAGTTTCATTTTTTTCTCCTTAATATAATGATTTTCATAATTTTAGTATAACGATTTTTTAACGGTGGGTCAAGATAACTGTATATAGTAAAAATAAATAATCATAACTATCCATAGTCAACACATACAATTTTAAAATGAATATAATCGCAACTGCTTTGCATTTGACTAATATCAATTATTTAAGACTTGAGTTTTGAATTCTTCATAACTGATATCCTGAAAAATAAGTTCAAAAACTTTATCCAACTGTTCCATTGTACATGTCTTTAACCACTCTAATGAACAGTTCGGATATTTTCCTTTGATGATTTTTAGACAGTTTTCTCGTTTTTCTTCTGCTTTTCCTTCAGCAATCCCACTTTTCTTAGATTGCATCATTCTTGATTTAATAATAAGCCTATCTCTTTCAATATTACAATAAGTGAGAAATTCATCTGAGTTCTGATAATCTTCATATAAGCGAATAACTTCTTCTCCTAATTTCGTTTTCGGCTTTTTCTTATGATTCTCCTCATCTGCAAACATCCAAAATACCTCTCTGATACCTTCACTTTTTAATTCCATATTATCTGCCTCCATTCTTTGTGTCTGTAAGATATGAAACTCCAATAATCCTTTTTCCATCATTATCTGATACTGATCATCGTATAATCGTGCAATATGATAGTCATGATCATAATTTTTAACAGGTGACCCTGTATAAATAATCAGCTGTATTACTTTTTCAAGTTCTCCGTAGTTTTTGCCATCCTGTAGCTGTCGTTCTACCAGTCTCATTGCATAAAGCTGAAATCTTCCAAGTTCATCCTCACCGATATATCCATTCTGCATTTCAAAATTATAGTATCTTCCAAAATCATCCTTAACCACAACATCTAAAACCATCTTAGAACTTTCTTTGTTCAGCCCATATGTATCACAATAGACAACTTCAACTATACTCATATCATCATAGCCAGAAACACAACTGCAAAGTTCCCTTCGAAAGTTTTCGCTATGATGCATCAGGTAATGAAAAAAATAATCCGAACAGAATAATGAAACTCCTTTTTTTCCTTGTTTGTTTTGACTCATTTTATTTGTATATCCTTTCTTGAAAAGTAGCCCCTACTTATATATACAAATAAAATCTTCATTTTTCTTTTTTTATGAGAAATTTTTTTAATTTTCTACATATATTATATATTTTCACACAAAAATATGCAATAAGCAATTATGATAAACAACAACTATAGAAAATCTATCTCATTGAAAAATGTGTTTTTATGTAGTGTGAATAGTAATAAATCATCTTTTTGATTATTTTCTTGATAAAAATTGAATGTTTTCTAAGGAAAGAGTAAAATAAAAATAAGTAAAGATAATTGATGAAAAAGTAGGTGAACATCTATATGGAAATAAAAGATGGAAGTCAATATCTAGAGGACGTTAAGATTTTGATTATCGATTATATAAATACACTACAGCGAGATTTAAGTTTTCAAAATCTGGATGCTGAGTTAGCGGACTTAAAAACGAAATATACACCCCCTTATGGAAAAGTATTGGTTGCAGTGGTAGATGAAAAGGTTGTTGGTTGTGTTGCTTATCATAGACATAATAATAAACGGTGTGAAATGAAAAGATTATATGTATTGCCAGCATATCGAGGATTAAGAATTGGTCAGAAGCTGGTTGAAGAAATTATGGAAATAGCTAAGCAGGATGGCTACACAGAAATGGTATTGGATACAATTGAACCACTTTATTGTGCCATTTCACTTTATAAAAAATGTGGCTTTAAAGAAAGAAAAGCATATTATGATAATCCTATGAAAGATGTCATTTATATGCAATGTTGTTTATCATAAAAAGAGGAGAGAAGAGAGTATGAAATATGCATATGTTAATGGTATTGTTTTAAATGGTCATGAGGATATGAAACCACAGAAGAATCTCGTGATTTTAACAAAAGATGATAAAATCATAGATATTGTTGAAAAGACTTTTGATATGACTGAATATGAAATTGTAAATCTTGAAGGGGCTTATATTATGCCTGGATTGATTAATATGCATGTCCATTTACCAGCGAGTGGAAAGCCTAAAAAAAAGCAAAGTGATGTCAAAAAACTCGTAAAACTTGTAACAAGTCATGCTTTGTTAAGAAAGGTTTCTCAAAAATTATGTGAAAATTATGCCAAAATGGAATTATTGAGTGGGGTAACAACTCTAAGGACAGTAGGGGGAATTCTTGATTATGATACTCGTATTCGTGACCGCATTCTTTCTGGCGAAGCCATTGGTCCACGCATTGTTGCTGGAAATATGGCTATATCAGTTGAAGGTGGGCATATGGCCGGTTCATTAGCATATATTGCTAAAAGTGCAGATGAAGCAAGAGATTATGTCAGACAAATAGCAAAAGATCATCCTGATATTATTAAGCTGATGATTACAGGTGGAGTTTTAGATGCAAAAGTGAAGGGTGAACCAGGTGAATTGAAGATGCCTGGGGAGTATGTCAAAGCAGCTTGTGATGAGGCACATCGCCTTGGGTTGAAAGTTGCTGCTCATGTTGAAAGCCCAGAAGGTGTAAGAGTTGCATTAGAAAATGGGGTAGATACCATAGAACATGGGGCTAAACCAGATGATACAATTCTTGAATTATTTCAAAAACGTCAAGCCTGTTTAATTACAACACTCTCACCAGCAATCCCATATGCATTATTTGAGCGTGAAGTGAGTCATGCGAGTGAAATGGAACAATACAATGGAAAGATTGTATTTGATGGGATTGTTGCATGTGCAAAAGCATGTTTAAAAAATCATATTCCAGTAGGATTAGGTACTGATACAGGATGTCCGTTTATCACACATTATGATATGTGGCGTGAAATTCATTATTTTCATAAGTATTGTGGTGTCAGCAATACGTTTGCTTTATATACAGCAACTTTATTAAATGCAAAATTAGCAGGCTTAGGAGATATCACAGGATCAATTGATGTTGGAAAATGTGCTGATTTTATTGTTACAAAAGACAATCCGCTTGATGATTTACAAGCATTGCGTCATATTGAAATGGTTGTGGCACGTGGTCAAATGATTAAAAATCCAAAAGTAAAGAAATTAAAAGATGTAGAAAGTCAATTAGATCAATTTGTTTAAATATAAAGAATTTGAATATGGAAGGTAGGTGAGGTTATGGAATTAAGGGTATTAAGATATTTTTTAGCTGTGGTATATGAAGAAAATATCAGTCGAGCAGCTGAAACATTGCATATCACACAACCTACGTTATCACGTCAATTAATGCAGTTAGAAGATGAACTGGGTACCCAGTTATTTGTACGTGGCAAAAGTAAAATTTCTTTAACAAATGAAGGTATGTTATTGAAACGAAGAGCACAGGAAATTATTGATTTGACTGATAAAACAGAACAGGAATTCCTACAGCCAAGTGAACGAATTGCAGGAATTATAGATATTGGAGGTGGCGAAACATACACAATGCGTTATATGGCAGAGTGTATGAAAGCATTTCATGAAATGTATCCGCAAGTCAGTTATCATCTTTTTAGTGGCAATGCTGATGATGTGAAAGAGAAACTTGACAATGGTTTAATTGATATTGGTTTATTAACTGAACCTGTTGATATTGAAAAATATGATTATATTCGTTTGCCTCAAAAAGATATCTGGGGTGTCTTAATGCGAAAAGATCATCCTTTAGCCAATAAGAAATTTATTGAACCACAAGATTTGAAAAATGAATCCATTCTTTGTTCACAACGTGATTTAGTTGTAAAAGAATTGGAACATTGGTTTGGTGATGTTTTTCATACCATCCAGATTATTTCAACATATAATCTGGTTTATAATGCATCATTATTGGTTGAATCTGGAATGGGACTAGCGATTTGTTTTGAAAAACTTATCAATATTAGTGAGACAACGAATATTACCTTTAAAAGATTATCACCTCGTTTAGAAAGCGGAACAGTGATTGTATGGAAAAAACATCAGATATTTTCTTTGGCTACAACACGTTTTTTAGAGATGTTAAAGAATCATTTTCATGATGGAAAGACTCTATGATATTTTATTCATGGAGTTTTTTTATGCTTGTTAAGCATGATGAGTTATATAATATAGGTATTGGATATCGCTTTAATAAACTGATATGATGATGTTGTCAAAAAAATATCTTATGAAAATATGGGAGGTTTATATGAGAGATAATCAAAGAAAACCATGGTTGGTTTTGGCAATATGTTGTGGATTGGCTGCATCATCAATTGGAATTTCAATCAATTCATCAGGTGTATTTTACACACCTGTAGCTGAAGATTTGGGAATATTAAGAGGGACATTTTCATTGCATATGACCATCTTTTCTTTAGTGACAGCACTCAGTGCATTATTTGTACCACGCCTTATGGCACGCTTTTCTTATAAATTGATTCTGATTATAAGTATCACTACAACTGTTATTGCAACTGCTATGATGGGCTTTGTTAATAACATTTATGCTTTTTATTTATTGGGAGGTATTCGTGGATTAGCAACAGGAATGTTTTCGATTGTTCCTTTGACGATGATTATTAATGAATGGTTTCATCAAAAGCATGGTTTTGCAACGAGTTTTGTATTTGGATTTAGTGGATTAGCCGGTTCTATTTGTTCACCGATTTTATCACAATGTATTGCATTTGTTGGCTGGCAATATGCTTATGTTATAAAAGCACTGATTATTGCCGTACTATGTTTACCAGCTATTTTCTATCCTTTTGCTATTAAGCCACAAGATGAAGGTCTGTTGCCTTATGGTTATCAACCAGAAACGATAACACAGCACCAAAATAAAGCACCAGCCTTTCGTTTGATGCAGGTTGGCTTTATCTGTTTTTTTATCTTAGCATTTATTAATACGATGATTACTGGTATGACTCAGCATTTTCCAGGTTTTGCTGAATCTATGGGATTAAGTGCAACGATTGGAGCAACTCTTTTATCAGCAGGAATGATTGGTAATATTGTTTCTAAATTATTGATTGGTAGTATGAGTGATTATTTTGGTCCTGTTAAAGCGACTTTAACAATGATGACAACAAATATGTTAGGAATGATTATATTAATATTTTCACCATCAGTGATTGGATTATATTTGGGAGCATTTTTATTTGGCAGTATCTATTCTGTTGGGGCAGTTGGATTACCTTTATTATGTAAATATTTCTTTGGAACTGAAAATTATACGAGGGCTTTTCCAATGATTTCATTTGCAAGTAATTTTGGTGCAGCATTAGCATTATCTATTGTTGGATATATTTATGATTTTACTGGTTCTTATATGAATGCTTTTTTGATAGGTATTGTTATTAATGGGATTTGTTTTGGATTGATTGGGATTGTTATGAAATATCAAATACAAAATCAAAAGATGAGAATAGATGAGGAGTAGAGAGTTATACATAGTGATAACTCTTTTTTTGTGAAATTGTTTTCTTGTCTTGTTTCGTGTATAATAAGAATATTAGGAGGCGGATAGTGTTTATGTTTAAAAAAATAAGTATTATAGCTATGACATTATCTTTATGCCTTTTTGGTTGTTCAAAGGAGCCAGGCAAAGAATATCCTAGCCAATACCCTGATTCACCATCATATCAGATTGATGATATCCTGTATCCAGAAAATCCAGGGACACATGTTTTAAAAAGCCAAGTTGCAAATGTTGATTATTCACATACTGATTTAGGATATGTGATGGCTTATTTGAATCAAAAGAGTGATGTGAAAATTAAAATCAAGATTTCTAAGGGTGAACAAAAATATTTTTATGATTTGACAAGTCAGCAACCGATTGCTTTTCCATTACAGATGGGAAATGGGGACTATTTAATATCAGTCTTAAAACAATATCAGGGAAATGATTATTATGTAGAAAAGACACAAAAAATTCAGGTGGAATTACAAAATGAACTGACACCTTATTTATATCCTAATCAATTGGTTGATTATCAAAAAGGGGATATCATTACGACTAAAAGTATGGAAGTTGTTAAAGATGATACAAATGATTTACAACGGATTAAAGATATTTATAATTATGTGGTTGATTATTTGAGTTATGATGATAATAAGGCAGTAGAAGCTACAAAGAAATATATTATTCCTAATTTACAGGAATTATTTGTTGAAAAAAAAGGGATTTGTTTTGATTACGCTTCAATGATGACAGCGATGTTAAGAATTCAGCATATTCCAGCACGATTAATATGTGGTAATACAGATATTGAATATCATGCCTGGGTAGAAGTGTATTTAGAAGGACAGGGATGGGTGAATCCAGATATTTTTGTTGATGAGAAAACATGGACAAGAATGGATCCAACTTTTGCAAGTTCGAAATTTGACTATAATGGACAGTATGAAGCTGTTTATTACTATTAGGAGGAAATCTTATGAAACTTAACTTTGAAGAAAAATATGCTTTTACAACACAAATGGCAATGATTTTAGATGCCGGTTTTGATATGATGGAAGGGGTTGAAATGATTGCCCAAGAATCAGAAAATATGCATATTCAATCTGTCTGTCAGGATATGCTTCGTTATTTTAAAGAAGATTCCCGTTTAAGTTATGCTGTTTTAAAAAGTGATGCATTCGATCACTATATGATTCATTTGCTGGAAGTAGGCGAAATGAGCGGTCATTTAGATGAAGCAATGTTATCTCTTTCACAATATTATGAGCGTATGAATGACATGTCACGTCAATTACAGCAGGCACTGACTTATCCTATTGTGTTGTTGATGATGATGTTTGTGGTTATTGGAGTGATTGTTTTTAAGGTTTTACCTATTTTTGAAAATGTTTTAAAGAGTTTGGGAAGTGATTTATCACAATATGCTTATACATTTATGCGTTGTGGTCAGATTTTTTCATTCATCGGATTTTGTATTCTCTTATGTGTATTATTATTGATGATTGCTTTCTATGTTTATGCTAAGATTACACATACAAGTTTATTGACTTTGTTTATTGATAAGGTACCATTGATGAAAAAACTATCTCAGGCACTTTCACGAGCACAAATGACGTATGCTTTATCGATGTTTATGTCTAGTGGATATGAATTAGAAAATGCGGTTGAATATACAATTCCTTTGGTTCAGGAAAAAACGTTACAAAGTCAGTTAAAAAACTGTTTGCAGGATATGCGTAATCAGATTTCTTTTTTGGATGCAATTGCTAAATATCATATTTATCAGGGAATGAAATTAAATATGTTGCAGGTTGGTGAAAAAACTGGACGAATTGATCAGGTTTTATCTAAATTGGCAATGACTTACCAGGATGAAGTGAATGCTTCAATTACCCATTTTTTAAATGTTGTTGAACCTGCAATTGTAACATTTTTATCAGTTATTGTTGGTATTGTATTGTTATCAGTCATGTTACCAATTGTTAGTATTTTATCTTCTTTATAGGTATTGCTTATGAAAAATATTGGAAAAATATTATTTTTGTTCATCGTTGTAGCTATGATATGGACAGGGGTTCAACAGGCTGGTTCTTATTCAGAAAATGAAGATCTTCAAAGAATCAGTGATACCATTTATCAATTGAGTTTAAAGTGTTATAGTATTGAAGGAAAATATCCTCAAGATATTCATTATTTAAAAGACTATTATGGATTATTAGTTAATGAAGATGATTATCATATTCTTTATCATTATGAAGGGGATAATATTCAGCCAACAATTCATGTTTATAAGAAGGTGAAAGATTATGAATAGACAGTTTCATATTCAGACGCTCTTGTTTCTATTGTTGTTTCTGATTTTTGTGATTGGATCGTTTTTCATTGTTTCAAGTGAGATACAGGGGTATCAGAATATTCATAAAAGTATAACTTTAGAGGATGATTTATCAACACCACTTGCTTATCTCAATACAAAGATAAAAAGTTATGACCAAAAAGATATGATTGAGATAGTGACATTAGAAAAGAGTACATGTTTAAAATTGAGTGATAATGAAACATCAACTTATATTTTTTATAAAGATGGTTATTTACAGGAGGTTACTGTTGCTTTTCAATATGTTCCTTCATTAGATGAAGCAGAAAAATTATTTGCGTTAGATGATATGCAAGTGACTATTAATCATCAGATGTGTGCTATAATGGTGAAAAAAAGTGATCAGATGAAAAGGTTATCACTATATTTACATGGGTAAAGGAGGATTATCATGCAATCTAAAGTTCATTCATTCTCTTATTTGATGGAGTTGATTATTGTTATATTTTTCTTTACCATTTCTACAACGATATGTGTTTCTTTAATAGTGAAAGCAAAAGAAAAACAAACTGATGCTAAACATTTACAAGATACTTTATTGAATGTTCAATCAATGATTGAAACAATGCAGGCTTATCCTCAAAAAAATCCTGAAGAATTATTTGTGCTTACAAAAATAGATGAGCATACATATCAAGGCGATTCTTTTGTTTTAAAAATATATAGTGATAAGACAAAACATGGTGAAATTCAAATTTATCAAGGTGAGACATGTGTAGAAGAATTTCCTTTTGTTTTAGGAGGAATACACAATGAATAAAGAGAGACATGAATTTCATATGAGTGTTGGGGCAGCAACAATTTTTATGATTTTTGTTATTTTGGTGATGAGTGTTTTATCTATTTTGTCTTATTTAAGAGCGAAAAGTTATGATGAATCAATTATGAGACAAGTGATAAAAACAAGCGAATATTATCAAAGTGAAGCAAAATTGATGGATTGTTATTATCAATTGGATGTTAAAAATATTGAACATCAATTAAAAACGATGAATAGGGATTATATTTATCAAAATGGTCATTATATAATTGAAGAGAATGTTGATGAAAATCGTATTTTAAAATTGACTTTTTCAATAGATAGTGAAAAATTAGAAATCATTTCTTTAAAGACAGAAAGTAAGGAGAAAACGTATGGGAGCTAAGGAATTATTAGAAAATGTGGTGGCAATGAAGGCTTCAGATGTCTTTATTATTGCTGGTTCGCCATGTGTTGTGAAGAGAGATGGAAAAATTGAAAGATATAATGAACAAAGATTGCTTCCTCAAGATACTGAGAAGCTAATTCGTGAAATCTATGAGATTGCTCAAAAAGATGATATTGATGTGTTTATGAAAACAGGCGATGATGATTTTTCTTTTTCTATTCCAAGTGTTGGGCGTTTTCGTGTGAATGTTTATAAACAAAGAAATTCTTTTGCAGCTGTGATTAGAATTGTGAGTTTTGAATTGCCGGATCCTCATGATTTGCAAATTCCTTCTATTGTTACAGATTTAGCAAAGTTAAAAAAAGGACTTGTGCTTGTGACAGGA
Source organism: Candidatus Stoquefichus sp. SB1 (assembly GCF_001244545.1). NCBI lineage: Bacteria > Bacillati > Bacillota > Erysipelotrichia > Erysipelotrichales > Erysipelotrichaceae > Candidatus Stoquefichus > Candidatus Stoquefichus sp. SB1. The sequence goes on from NZ_LN852693.1 coordinate 129,958, forward strand.
CCAGCAGGCAGTGGAAAATCAACGACCTTAGCATGTATTATTGATCAAATTAATCGTCAACGTAATACACATATTATTACTATTGAAGATCCAATTGAATATTTACATACTCATCATAAAAGCATTGTTTCTCAGCGTGAAGTTTATCATGATACAAAGGATTATGTTTCTGCTTTAAGAGCAGCTTTAAGAGAAGCACCTGAAGTGATTTTAGTAGGAGAAATGCGTGATTTAGAGACTATGGATATTGCAATCACAGCAGCTGAAACAGGACACTTGATTTTTTCGAGTTTACATACATTAGGGGCAGCCAATACAATTGATCGTATGATTGATGTTTTTCCATCATCACAGCAACAACAGATTCGCGTTCAGCTTTCAATGGTATTAGACGCAGTGATTTCTCAACAGTTACTTCCTAGTACAGATGGAAAAATGGTTCCTGTGTTTGAAGTGATGATTTGTAATCAGGCGATTCGGACTTTGATTCGTGAAGGAAAAACGCATCAGATTGATAATGCGATTGCTTCACAACGTCATAATGGAATGATAACAATGGATGAAGCCATTGTTGAATTATATCGTCAAAATAAAATTACCAAAGAAACTGCATTAATGTATGCAGCACATGCCAATTTAATTGAGAAGAAGTTATAGAGGATGTTCACATCCTTTTTATTATCACAAATTAAATAAAATAATTACAAAAATAGGAAATATTAAAGACATTTGTGATAGATTGGTATATAATAGGAACGTAAGAATATATTCATTTATCATAGATATATATGTATAGCTTGACCCTATTAGGTTAAGAAAAAGAAGGAGAATGATTATGGAAAATAGACCAGTCTTGAACATTCAAACATTAGGAAAATTACGGATTTCATGTGGAGAGACGGTATTTCCTTTAGAGCGACAAAGAAGTGCCCAAGTTGAGTTACTAATTGTTTATTTAATTTTAAATCGTAATATGAATTTGACATCTTCACAATTAATTGATTTTTTATGGCCGGATGGTGATTCAGATAAACCTGAAGGTGCTTTGCGTAATCTTGTTTATCGTGCAAGAAAAGAAATGAAAAAATTTTTTGATGATATCAATTGTATTCAATCTCAGGGACGTGGGTATTATTGGAACTTAGATATTGAGTGTAAAATTGATTATGAAGAAATCATGAAGATGGCAAGTCGAGTTGAACAGGAAAGTGATTGGTTAAGAAAGTATGAAAAATGCTTAACATTATTGTCACTTTATCAAAATAACTTCTTGCCAGAATTTAATTATAATGATTGGATCATGCAAATGAATAATGCTTTAGAAGTGACTTGCTTAGATACTATTTTGCATACTTTTGACGTTTTGGTACAACATCAAAAGTATAATGAAATTTTAAAAATAACGAATCATCCACATATTCAAAATCTCTTAGATTCACGTTTATATGAGATGAAACTTTATGCATACTATAAATCAGAACAATATGATACAGCTTTATCATTTTATCGTCAGACTGTTGATCTTTATTATAGTCGTTATGGAATGCCAGTTTCTCAGAAATTTAAAGGGATTTATCAATTAATTTTAGATACGATTCCAACTGCCCAAGTTGATGTAGATGAATTAGAGGAAAATTTAAATCATAATGGTAATGTAGATACAACATTTTATTGTGATTTTGAGGTTTTTAAAAATATTTATCAAGTGAATTTACGTTCGGCTAGACGTTCTATGAAAGCTCGTGTATTAGCACTGTTAACATTGGAAGATGAAACTTCTACATTATCTGAAAAACAGATTCAAGAAGAAGCGGGTATTTTAAGAAACGTTATTGCGAGTAGTTTACGTAAAAATGATGTTTTTTCTAAATTCAATATGACACAATTTTCATTAATTATTGCTTCGCCTGATCTTGATGGAGCAAGAATTGCTGTCAATCGTATTCAAAAACGTTATGATGAAAAAAAGAAACATGATGAGATGATATTGAAATCAGATTTGAAAAAGATTAATTAGGAGGGAACGAAATGAAAAAAATAAATGGCTTGTTGAAGAAAATAAGCGTTATTTTTCTAGCATTGACAATCGTTATGTCTTTGATTCAGTGGAGTGCTTTCAATCATGTCAATGCAAGTGAAAAAGCAATTGCGAATGTGACTTTTACTTCACAGATTGTCACAAATGTTGGAGATAGTACATCAACTATTTCTAGTATAGAAACAGGAGCTCCCTTCTTTCTGGCATTAAGATATAATGTCAATTCTGGTGGGGATAATGTACAATATAAAAGTTGTCAGATTTCTATAACTTTGCCTAGTTCTATTGAATTTGAAGAACTGGCAATTCCAGAGGGAACAACTTCTGTCTTTAATAGTGCAAGAGTAGATAGTCTTGGAAAAATTAAAGTATTAAGAATTGATGCCGCAGATACATTAGAACCAGGGAATAGTGGAACGGTTTATCTGAAAATGCATTTTAAAAATATGGAAACAACTGATGGTACAGTTGCTATTTTCGATGATATGGAAATGACAGGATTTGAACAAGCAGGGAATGTCGCAACTGAATTAGAAGGAGTTAAAATTCCAAGTGCAAAGATGACTGCTGTTGCTAATCAGGAGTGGACAATTAATAAAACAGTACAAAAACAAGATGGACAAGATACAAGTATTGTTGAAATTAATGGTGAAAAATTTTATAAAGTCAATTATCAAATAACAATTCGACCTGGTGCTGAAAATGTCAGTGCAAATCGTTATGGACGTTTAAACTGTGATCCTTTTATTTTAAAAGACATTTTACCTGATGGTTATCCAGATAAAGGAGAACCTCAATTATCTGAAATTAAAGTAGGAGACAAAATTTTGGTCAAAGATACAGATTATGTTATTGGCAAAGATGAACAAGGTAAAGACTATATTCAATTAAATTATGTCAATAAATATGATGGATCCGATAGCCAAAGCTTCATTCCAAAAGGAGCAGCTATTAATACAACGTATTCAATGACATTGTTATATAATTATGATGCTTATATGATTCGTCAAACTGAAGAATTTATTCAAAAAACTTTGACAAATGCAGCAACTTTAACTTATCAGCCGATAGGTAAAGAAAAAAAGACAGTAAGCAGTAGTGCGCCAGTTTTACTTGGTTGGCAAGAACAAGACCAGATGCATGTTGACTTTACAGTTACTAAAAAAGCAACTGTCAAAGCAACAGGAACGCCTTCTATAGGTATAGATGATACAAAAGTCTTTGATAAGACTTTACAAAACATTTATTATCATAATGATTCAGATCATATTCAATTTGGTTTGTATATAGATAAAAATTGTACAACTTTAGCTAAAGATAATAATAATCAAGTTGTTAATCTAATCGCAATCGATGAAAATGGACAGGCAACTTTTAAGGATATTCCTTATGGAACTTATTATTTAAAAGAAGTTGGTGGTCCAAGTTTATTTAAAAATGATGGTGTTAAAGTTGTTGTGATTGATAGAAAAGATGGTTCAATGACTGTAGATAATCAAAAAGTAGAGAATGGTCATATTGATTTTATCAATACAACTGATGATAAGGGATATGGTTATGTTGCTTTTTGGAAACGTGGATCAAGTGCGACTTCTAAAGATACAGGATGGTTAGCTGACGTAGGCTTTACTTTAACAGATAGCAAAGGAAATACTTACAATGCAACATCAGATAAAAATGGTTTGGTTTTATTTGAAGGGATTCCAGCAGGAGACTATACAATTACTGAAAATAAAACAGATGATGGTGAATTTGAAGTTTCTACAGATTCATGGAAAATCACTGTGAAAGGAAATCAAGTTAATTATCCTGCAGGAATGAACGAATATAAAGAAAACGAAAATGTTTATCCATATGTTCAAAATGTTTCTAATAAAGGGAAATTAAAATTTATTAAGCAATCAAGTATTGATGAAAAAGGCTTGAATGGTGCTGTTTTTGAACTCTATGTTCCAGATAATTTAAATAAAGAATGGACTGCAGAGGAATTAAAAAACTTAGATACAAGTACGTTTAAGAATAAGCATACATTAGATTGTGGTGATGGTTCATCTATAGAATCACCTGCTTTACAGCCTGGAATATATTTATATCGAGAAGTGAAAGCTCCAACAGGCTATACACTTGATTCTGAATTAAAAACAGTGGTTGTAAAACAAAATGAACTTGTTGAAGTCAAGGTAGAGAACATTCCACAAGGAAAACTCATTGTTTACAAATATGGTAAACTTTCATTAGAACATCCATTTAAAGTGCCATTGGAAGGTGCAGAATTTAAAATCTATACAGATAAGAATGCTACTGAAACTGTTAAGGATAGTAAAGGTGAAGATATTGTTATTAAACCATATATACCGTTTAATGATAGTACAAGTGCTGTGTCTGATCCTGTATTTTTAGATGCAGGAACATACTATTTAAAAGAAACAAAAGCACCAGATGGATATCAAATGTCAGATAAAATAATTGAATTTACGATTACTGTTAATCAAGAAACAGGAATAAATGTCGATAATGCAGTTAAACATCAGGGGTTTGTTAGTTTGCATAAAACAGATGCAAAAGATTCTGGTAAAAGTCTTCAAGGTGCAGAATTTGAAATTAAGGATTTAAGTGGTAAAGTTGTTGACACTTTAATAACAGATGAAAATGGAAATGATCAATCAAAATTCCTTCCTTCTGGAAAATATACATTAGTCGAAACAAAAGCTCCAGATGGGTATATTCTTTTAACAAAAGAAGTTCAATTTGAGATTAATGATAATGAAGAAACTAAAATTACTAATACTGATATAGCCAATATTCCTTATATGAAATATCAGTTTACAAAAGTTGATTCAACTACAAATAAACCTATTGAAGGTGTGACTTTCCGTTTGTATGAAGAAAATCCAGACCATAATTCAAGTGCTTCTTACCGTGAGATGAGAAGTGATAAAAATGGTATTGTGACATTTGATAATCTTGTTAATGGAAAGACATATTATTTTAAAGAATCAGCAACGAAAAACGAATATACACTAGATACAACAGTTTATTCATTTACTGCTAATATTGATAAGACAACTCAACTGTCTAATAGTTGGGTACAACAAGGAAATCCAATAGAGAATCATCCTAAAGGAAAATTTACGATTCATAAAAAACTAATAGGTATGGATTCTATAGGTACTTCTAATCTTAAAGGAATTACTTTTAGATATTATCCAAAATTGACTGAAGACTTTATTAAAGATCGAGAAACAGCTAAAAAAGAGAATACTTATCAAACATTAGGAACAACACCAGAAAATGGAAAACTTCAATCTAAACTTCTTGATGCAGGTGAATATTGGGTAGAAGAGGATAAGAATGATAGTTATAATCCAATTGATCCGCAAGTTGTGACAGTAAAAGAGGGGATAACTGATAATAAAAATGAGGATTCAGGATTATTTGTAATTAATAATACCTATGCTAAAGGAAAACTGAAACTCAAGAAAATCAGTTCCACTGATAAGAAAGGAATTGATGTCACTTTCTCAGTTTATAAAAAAGTACCTAATCTTGTTGATTATTCAGGGCAAAAGGTAATATTTACTGTACGTACTGATGCTGCAGATGGAACAGATATTGGTGAAAAATTGAGTACCCATTGGTTTGATCCTGGTGATTATGTTTTGGTTGAAAAAGAAATTCATAGTGGTTCTTATATTTTGGACAAAACACCTCATGAGTTTACAATTGAGGCTGGGAAAACAAATACAAAATATTATGATGATCCGATTCTTAATGTTCCATCAAGTTCTCTTTCATTAAAAAAATATGAATCATGGAGTTCTGTTGGGCAAGAAGAAGTTAATTTTGTTTCAAAAGGATTCAAATTTAAAATTTATCATGCAATTGAGTGTGATGCCTCTATAGAAGGTGCACTTGAACTTAATGGTTCGTATTATAAAAAGGGAACTGATACTGGTGAAACAATCACTAGTGGTGAAGATAAAGTAAGTTTAGACCAATTATATGCAGGTTTCTATATTGTTGAAGAAGTTTTAACCGCTGAACAAAAGGCGGAAGGATACTCTCAAGCACAATCTCAGGTTGTCGAATTGAAATCTGGAGAAGAAACATTAGTTACTTTTAAAAACAAGAATGCAAATAGCAAGATTAAAATCACGAAGGTTGATGCAGAAAATCATGAGAAACTTCTTGATGACGCTGAATTTGAAATTTATCGTCTCGCTGAAGGTAGTGAAATAAGTGAAGAAATCATGATAGGTGATCAAACATATCATGTTGTTTCAGCAAACTTGAAATATACGATTAAATCTGGAACTGCTATTATTTATGATAGTAATGGGCAGGAAATCACTCAAACTGGTGTTGGATATTCTGGATTCTTAAAACCAGGTGAAACTTATTTCTTAAAAGAAACAAAGACACCTGATGGATATGAAGCAAGTCAGATTTGGACAAAAGTTGGACCGTTAGTCAGTGGTCAATTGTCAGAAGTGACAATTGAAAACTATAAACCAAAAGAAGCAATCGGAAGCAAGGTTGATGGTCTAGGTAATAAGGTACAAGGTGCTACATTTGCACTCTTCTCATCGAAATTAAATGCTGATGCTGTTGCTCAATTAACAGATGAACAATTGGCAACACTAGCAACAAATGAGGATATGCAAAATCAATATCATGTTTTACAAGTTACGACATCTGATAAGAATGGACAAATCAAATTTACGAATTTAGATGTAACACAAACTTATTATGTGTTAGAGATTAAAGCTCCAACGGACAAAGATAATCATCCAACTCATGAAAGAGACAAGCAAGTCCATGAAGTTAAAATTCAAGTCAATGGTAATCAATATTCTCTCATTGATAAGAAAACAAATGAAATATTATCAGTTGTCAATTATTTATATCAAAGAATTTGGATAAATAAGACTTTTACATTTGCTAAAGAAACAAAACCTCTAAATGGTGTTAATTTTAATGTCTATGCAGCAGTAAAAACTGATAGGCCTGAAGAAGCAGTGATTACAAAGGATGGTATATCTTATAAATTAGGGGACAAAGTTGATACTTTACACACTGGAACAGATACAACTCAAGGTGATGGTGGCGCCATCAGTATTAGGTTACCAGCGGGAGTCTATATTATTGAAGAAGATGGTTCTTCACTACCTAATCATGGATTAATTGTTAATGATACAAATCGTTATCATATTGTAGAATTAACAAATATTGATAAGAATAATCCAACAGACAATAAAGATTTATATACAAATCCAATTAACAATACAACTGAATATGGTTCTTTCTATTTCAATAAAGTTTCTAATGTTAATGATAAAAAGCTGAAGGCTACATTTACATTGCAAGTCAAAGGAAATGATGGACAGTATACTGATTATAAACTTAATAACAATATTGTCAAAATAGAAACTGATGGAACAAATATTTTCAAATTTTATGAAAAATATAATGCTCTTTTACCAGTAGGAAGTTATCAGTTAAAAGAAGTCAGTGTTGAATCTGGTTATACAATGAGTGAACCAATTCAATTTGAGATTCAAGCTGGAAAAATAACTGGAATGGACAATGGAACTATCACTTATTATGAATCAGCAACTGAGGCTGCTACCAATCCATTAGTTATGGTTAATAATGCTCAAGGTCATTTAAATCTTAAAAAGATTGGTAGACGCATATATGAAAATAATTTGACTGAAGACAAGGCTTTAGCAGGTGCTGAGTTTGAAATTTATAAATATAAATTAAAGAATGGTCAATTGCAGTTAGACGAAAAAGTGGGAACAGGGTTGTCACAATCTAATAGTCAAATTGAATTCTATAATTTGGAAAAGAAAAATGTAACAAATACAAACTGGTTGGATGCAGGTGACTATGTTATTAAAGAAATATCTGTAGGAGAGTCTAATGAAAAACTTGGTTATAAAGCAGGATATTTAGGCAAATTCACAATTATTAGCAATCAACTTACAAAAGAAGTGACAGAAATTGATAATAGTGGTCAAGTGATAGGCCAACCTGGAGAGTCTATCATTAACGAATCATTATATGGTCGTTTTACCATTCAAAAAGTTGATCAGTATAATCCAAATAAAAAACTAAAAGGTGTTGAATTTGAAATCTATACAAAAAATGGCTTGAAATATACAAAAGTCAATGCTGAGAATATGGTGACAAATGATGAAGGAATTGCTAAATCACCATTATTACCAGCAGGAAATTATTATTTAAAAGAAGTAAAGACTTTAGGTGGATACGTCTTAAATAGTGAATACTTAGGACCATATATAGTTAATAAACAAGAAGTAACACAATCTGTTTCAGTTACAAATGTTATGAAACAATCTCTTAAGGTTATTAAGATTGATTCGGAATCAAAAAATGAAATCACTAATTTAAAGGGTACAACTTTTGAATTGTATCAAAATAAGACTGACAATAAGCCACTTCAAGTCGCCACTTATGAAGAAAATATAGGTATTGTCTTTAATGATTTAAAAGCAGATACAACTTATTATCTTAAAGAAATTAAGGCGCCAGCAGGATATGAATTGAAGTCAGATTTTATTGAAGTGAAAACTGGAAAATCACAAGATGATTCAACAAATCCGGTTGTTACAGAAATCAAGGTTAAAAACGATTTGTTAGGAAGTTTGATAATTCAAAAGGTTGCTCAATGGGATATGCCAGGAAGTACTTCGCAAAAATTACCATTAAGTGGTGTTGAATTTACTTTGTATAAGGCTGATGGCACGACTGTTGTGACTAAAGATGTGACTGATACTAATGGAGAGTTATTGTTTATTGGTCTTGCACAGGGAGATTATGTTCTTAAAGAAACAAAATCTATTGAAGGTTTTGCAGCAAATAACGAAACTTATGATGTTAAGATTGTAAAAGGAAAACAAAATACTGTTTATACAGGTGAAAAGGCAATTGTTAATAATCCTATTTTAGGTAAGTTTGAATTTACAAAAGTTGATGCTGCTAATAATCCGTTATCAGAAGCAAAATTCCGATTAATTCATATAGATGACAATAACAAGGAAACTGTTGTCTTTAATGAGTTTAAAACAAATGATAAAGGTTATTTTGCATCAAGAATGTTAGATCTAGGTCATTATCGCTTAGAAGAAATCGAAGCACCTGATGGTTTTGCTAAAATTGAACCTATTACATTTGATATTGTTGCAAAACAAATTACACGTTTAGGTATTGATGGTAAGATTACGGATCATGCTCAAGGTGAAATTACGATTGTTAAATATAATGATGTAAGTGATTATTTAGGTGGTTCAAATGAAACATTAGCCGGTGTTCATTTTGGTTTGTATACTTCTAACAATAAGCTTATTGAAGAAAAAGTGACAGATGCAAATGGTAAGATTGTTTGGGAAAATGTTGATCCTGGAAACTATTATGTTCAGGAAATTAATTCTAAAGATAATCCTCAAGGATACAAATATAGTGATAAATCATACAATGTAGAAGTAAAGAGTGGTGAAGCAACATTAGTTAATTATCATCCTGAAGGTACAACAGGTGGAGAAATCATTAATTATTCAACGATGGGTAAAATTGTTGTTAAGAAGTTAGATAAGAATAATTCTGCTTTAACAAAGGAATTAAAAGGCGCTATATTTAATATCTATAAAGATAAAGACTATACAGACTTTGTTGGAAAAATTACGATTGGTGAAGATGGATATGGTATAAGTGATTTATTGGATGCAAGTAAAAATGGAACAACTTATTATCTCAAAGAAATTAAAGCCCCTGATGATTATGTATTAGATGATTCATTGAATACGATTAAAGGAGAAGTGAAAGTCTATCCTATTCAAAATGAGAAATTGATTAAAGCTAAAGCTGGTAAAAACATAAATTATATTGAATTTGAAAATACTAGTCATAAAGATTTAATGAAGTTTGATACAGAAATCAAAAAAGGAATTACGACTTCAATGAAACAGAGTGTAGATGCTCCTGAATCATTGAGTGAAAGTCAGTATTCAACATCATTCTCATTACGTGACTATGCTAAAGGAAAGAATACAGTAAAAGCAAACTATCTTGAAGTTTCTGATACAAAAACAGTAATGAAGTATTATGATGCTTCAAAAGGGCAATATGTAAAAGATGATATGATGGATAGTGATTCTTGGATTATTGATTCTGTGAGTGTTTATCGTGCATATAATGGACAATCCGCAGCTGACAAGATTACTGCTAAAATATATTATCAATCTTATACTCATGGACAAGTGAGCGATTGGAAAGAAGTGCCTTATGGAGAAATCGCAAATGTTCAAAATATTGGGACAACTTCATACCAAAAAATAACTCTTTCACCTGAGTTGAAAGCTATTCATGTAAAAGTAAGATATGAGGGTGTTGGTAAGGAATTTTATGCAGATGGTATTGATATCAATTATACATTTAATCGTCGTCCTTCTCTTGAAAACTATCATGAAATTCGTTTAATTGAAAATACAGCAGACGTTGAATATGCTTTTGTTGTTAATGATAATGAAGGAAAAGAAGTTGAACAGATTGTGAAACCTCAATCTAATACTGTAGATATTAAATTTCCAACATTAGAATCTAAATTTCCAACAGTTAATATTGGTGTTGTGCCAAGTGATCCAACTGGTAATGGAAAGACAACATTTAAACCAGGTGATACTGTTCAGTATGATATCACTGTAAAAAATGTTTCAAATGATGATAATGATTTTAAACAACCTATTATTAGTTTTGATATGCCTATTGGTATGACATTAAATTCTTCATGGCGTAGTGGAGAGAAAGATCGTTATCAATTGATTTTAACAGAACCGAATGGTACAACAATGAATACAATTAATATCAGTGATTTATTGATTACGTATACACCTGTTGACAATGCTCGTACAGTTGATCAAGATGGAACATTAAAAGAGACAGACAGTCCCACAACAAAAGTGACAATTAAATTTATGGATGATAAAGAGGGAAATCCTTTTGTATTACCTGCTGGTGCTTCATTAAAATTAACGTTAGCAGGAACGATTGCTTCTAATGAAACAAATACGTCATTATGGATGCCTACTTATCTGAATAGTGAGAAGAAAACTATCCAATCTTATGAAAATCCTTATGGTAATAGTTTTAGTGTAAATATCCCTGGTGATATAGATAATCCATTGGTTGAAGATGAAGTTTTAGATACTGTCATTGGTGAAGAAACAATTGGTGGAAATAAGTATGCGAATGCAAACGCGAATATTACTGTAAATGAAAACAATAGTTTAACAATTAATAAATTTGTTAAAGGCGATTATGATAGCACCTACTTAAATTACAATCAAATTGCTTCAACATCACCTGGAGGCAATATTGATTATTTAATTGAAGTGAGAAATGGTGAAAAATCTGATTCAGCAGTGAATAAGATTCGTGTCGTTGATTTATTACCATTTAAAGGTGATTCTTATGTGGGACGTGATAACGAATCAGGGAATATTACTGAGCGTGTGACAGAATTAGAACGTGATGCAATATTGAAAAATGTTGATGTCTCTCATTTACCTACAGGAGCCACATATAAGATTTATTATTGTGTTGATGGTTATGATCAATCAACAAAGTGGCAAAAATGGCTGAATAATGAAACAACTGGTCGAATGGCTACACAGAAAGAAAATGAGTTACCAATGCTTTATGAATCAATGAGTGATGATGTATGGACACAAACTAACAGTTATCATAACTGGATTGATGCAACGGATAAGAATACTTTTGATAACGATTTATTACCATATGTCAGTGCAATAGCAGTTGAAATTACTTGTCATAATGAAAATTATTTGAATCAGGGTGAGTTGGTTCAAGTTAATGTTCAAATGACAGCACCAATGTATACAACAAGTGAAAGTGAAATGTTTACTGATAAGTTAATTGCAAACTCTGCGATGGTAGCTGTTGGTCGTGTTGGACATGAAGATAATATCTTAAATAGTGATAGAACTGAAAACAATGAAGTAAAGGTTCAGTTATCAATGCCAAGAGGTTCAATAGGTGATTATGCATTTTATGATATTAATCGTGATGGATTCCAAGATGAAAATGATGCACCAATTGCTGGATTAAAAGTCACTTTACATGAATTTAAACATTATTATGAAAATGGTGAAGAGAAATCTTTAGAAACATTATATGATACAACTACAGACAATAATGGTTACTATCATTTTGGTGATTTAGCATGTAATGTTCTACTTGAAGGTAAAGATAAAGATTCAAAAGATCCAAACGAGTTTGTAGGAAATGTCTATTATGATTATTATGTTGAATTTGCACGTCCTGCTGATGAATCACGTTATCAGTATGAGCCAACAATTCAATATGCTACAGATGATAAGGGACAAAATCATTGTGATATTGATTCAAATATTGGTAAAAATGATTTAAAAACAGAGCTTATCCGTTTAACTGCAACACGTGGTAGTGATGGATTGACTTATGTTGGTGAAGATAATCCAACTTTAGATGCTGGATTTAGTGCACTAGGAGCATTGGGAGACTTTGTCTGGTTTGATGCTAATCGTAATGGTATTCAAGATACTGATGAAATGGGTATCAATGGTGTTACAGTTAACTTATATAAAGCAAATCAAGATGGTTCAACAGGATTAAAGATAGGATCTACAAAGACATCAAATGTCTATGGCAAAGATGGATATTATTTATTCGAAGAACTTAAAGAAGGTCATTATATTGTAGAATTTGATATTACTGATGTTTCACCAGAGGCCGGAGGATATACAGAACATTATTCATTTACAGCACCTAATCAAGGTGATGATGATTTTGATTCAGATGCAAGTGTAAAGATTAGTGACACTGTTATGCGAACAGAAGTGATTCATTTAGGTGATCGTGGTTATGATATGTCAATTGATGCTGGTTTGACAGTTTATAGTGCGATTACAGGAATTGCTTTTGAAGATCGTAATTATAGTGATATTCAGGATTTAAGTAATGGAACTGATGTTTATGTTCCTGGAACTGTTGTAGAATTGTATGCTATTGATGATGAAGATGGAACACGTAGTCAAAAACCAATTGCAACACAAACAGTTGGAGAAGATGGTCGTTATTACTTTGATCATCTTATCGAAGGAATGTATCAAGTTAAATTCACTTTCCCTCAAGGTTATGAAATTGTCAATGGAAATATTGGAAATGATGACACAATTGATAGTGATATTGAATATGATATTAATGAAGAGTTGAATAGTGGATTTACAGATATTATAACAATTCCACAAAACAGATTAGTTGAACATGTTGATGGTGGAGCATCACGTTATAGTAGTTTAGGTGATTATGTTTGGTTTGATGCCAATAAGAACGGTCTTCAGGATAACAATAATGAAGAATATGGAATTGAAAATGTTCCTGTCTATCTTCAAATGCGTTCTCCTGATACAAATGGCTGGGAACAAGTTGCAGAAGCTATAACTGATGCAAATGGTTATTATCGTTTTGATCATTTAAAATCAAGTGATTATCAAACAGGTATTGAATATCGTATTCTCTTCGATTTACCATTCAATTCAAAACTAACAATTCCAAAGAATGGTGATCCGACATTAGATTCAAATGCTTTAGTGACTTATATACCAGGATCTGGATATCCAACTGATATTATTCATCTTAAATACAATACTGTTGATTTAACTTGGGATGCTGGAATTATAAATTCACTTGGAAGTATTGGTGATTATGTCTGGTTTGATGAAAATCAAAATGGTATTCAGGATGAAGTGAATACAGGATTAGCTGGTATTCCAGTAATTCTTGAATACAATGAAAGTGGCGATACAAGTCTTGATGGAAATTGGACAGTTGTCGGTATGACTACAACGAATGAATATGGATATTATATCTTTAATGATCTTGTTGCTGGTATGTATCGTGTTCGTTTCCAAATTGATAAGCCATATTATGTTACATTATCACATATGGGTGATGATAATGCATTAGACTCAGATGGTGTTACATTGTTTGATAAGAATTGGTATTATACGCGACCATTCTATTTAGATGAAGAAGGTTATGATATGACTTGGGATTGCGGTGTGTATCTTCCAAAACCAGGTGATACTATTACAAATATTATTCCAGGTTTCCCATTAACTGGTGACTCATCTATGGCTTATGGTTATCTTGCTTTAGTTTGTCTTTCTGGTGGTGGATTAGCAATGATTGCTTTTCATCAAAGAAAGAAAAGAAAAAAAGCGAATATGTAGATTATAATGGAGCATAGTTTGCTCCATTATGATTTCTTTCAATTCTTTGGTGTTGATTGAAGAAAAATTCACTATTATGTTTATTTTGAGTAATTTGTGATAGGCGTGTGACACTAAAATGTTATGATGTGTTTGTAAAAAGGAAATATGTGACAAAGGAGGAACGCATAATGAAAAAGAAATTAATGAAATTAGTGCTGGTCGTGACTCTTATGATTTTACCACTAGTGTCAACACAAGTGAATGTAAAAGCAGCAAATAAATCTGTTTTGATTGTGAGTACTGTAATGAGTGATAGTCCAACAACAAGAGTCTTCAACGTTTATAATTCATCATCTGAAGACATGAGTTATGATTATTATATTACAGGGGATGTCCAAAAAGAAGGTAAAGGAACAATTAAAGCTGGTGAAACAAAAAAACATGAAATTACAACAAGTAATGGATCTGTTACATTTCAGTTGGTAGATAACTATGGCAATTTGTCAAGTGGGATTAAATCTTTATCAGCATATAATGTGAAAGTCTATTATCGTTATAATGGAACAGATATTAAAAACATGACACGTGCATCTTGTTCATCATCAAAACCTGCTTCTATTACAGCTCCAAAAACAATTTCATATCAGGGAAGAGTTTATAATTGTAGTAATGGAAATTATAAAGAAGCAAGTTATGGAACAGAAACAGTTGTCTTTGAATATGCTTTACAAGAACGTCCAAACTATCAATCTAAAGTTGCTTTCTTAGATCAAGATGGCAATACAATTAAAACAACAGAAAAGTTTGATGTAACTGAAAAAGATGGTGGTTCTTATACAGCACCACAAACAATTACATTTAACAGTCGCCTTTATAAAGTAATGGCTGGTCAAGTGACAGACATCAAACAAAGTTATGATGAGGGTGCAAAAACTCATTATGTACGTTATCAATTACAAGAATCAACTGCGAATCTTCCTTACTATATTACAATTGATTATAAAGCTGGCAATACTCTTTTAACAAGAAAGACAATGACAGTGCAAAGTGGAAAGACTGTTACATTTGATGCTCCAGAATCTTATAAAGCTGGAACTTCAACTTATCAATTAAAAGGAAATAAAAACATTTCTCATAAATATGGTGATAGTACAAGAAATTATACAATTCAATATGAAAAAGTTGTCACTGATTCTAACCAACCATATGATGTTTATGTTAATTATGTTGATGTAGCAACTGGTAAAACATTAGAAGCTCATAGTAAGACTGTAGAAGTTGATAAAACTGTAAAGTTTGATATTCCTGGTAGTGTGAAGATTGGTAATACAAATTATATCTTATCTGCAGGGCAACCTTCATCAGTAACACATAAATTTGGAACTGGACAAACTCAATACAATGTTTACTTCCATGAAAAAGATTTAAATATTCAAGAATATCCAGTGACAGTTTCATATTATGATTTGACATCTAATCAAATTATTTATACAACAAAGATGACAGCAAAAGCTGATGAAAAATTAAATATTAATGTTCCTAGTCGCTATACAGTTGATGGTAAAGAGTATGTTCTTCTTTCTGGACAAGATACTGAAAATACTCATGATTTCTATTCAACAAGACGTAGTTATACATTTATTTATCGTGATGCTGATGATTTAGCAAATCAAAGTGTTGTTGTTATTCCTGGTGAAACTGTTAATGTTGTTGAAACACCTACTGGTGGAACTGTAACAATTGACAATGCAACTGGTAGAACAGTGATTACTGTTCCTGAAAATAATACACCTTTGGTTGTTGATGATAATGGAAATTTAGTTCCTGAGACAAATAATGACAATCAGGAAATAGAAACAGTTGATGATGATGAAACACCTTTAGCAAAAGGAAATACTCAGAATCAAACAGCGATGATTGTTGGTGGTAGTGTTGCAGGATTAGCTGCTGTTGCATTTATTATCTTCTTAATCATCAAGAAAAGAAAAAAAGAAACAGTAGAATAAATTTATTGAAAAACCATGAGATATGACCTCATGGTTTCTTTTTATGCTTTGCTTTCCAGTCTTTAATTTGTTTAAGTCGTAAAGCAACTTTTTCTTCACTGCCTTGACGAGTAGGGTGATAGTATTCATGATCAGCAATAGAATCAGGTAGACAAGTCATCGTTGTTAGTTTTTCTTCATAGTCATGAGCATACTGATAACCTTTTCCATAATTTAACTCTTTCATGAGTCGAGTAGGGGCGTTGCGTATATGTAAAGGAACAGGATCAGCAATCGTGTTTAAAGCATCCTGTTTGGCACTTTCATAAGCCATATACAATGCATTAGATTTAACAGATAAAGAAAGATATGTAACAACATGGGTAAGATGAACAGAGCATTCTGGCATTCCAATAAAGTGACATGCCTGATAACCTGCAACAGCAATTTCTAAAGCTCGACTATCTGCCATTCCAATATCTTCACTGGCAAATCTGACAAGCCTTCTTGCAATGTAAAGTGGATCTTCACCAGCTTCAAGCATTCGTGCTAACCAATAAATAGCTGCATCAACATCACTATTACGCATTGATTTATGTAATGCAGAAATCAAATTATAATGTTCCTCACCTTTTTTATCATACAATAACGATTTACGACTTGTACATTGTTCAATCGTTTCTTTTGAAATAACAATCGTATCATCAACTTGATCACTATTTAAAACAACCATTTCTAAAGTGTTTAATGCTGTGCGAGCATCACCATTTGAAAAAGCTGCAATCATATATAAACTATCACTATCAATTTGAATCTTTTCATTTCCAAAACCACGTTCATTTTGCAGGGCATGTTGTAATAATTCAACAATATCATCTTCTTTAAGACTTTGTAATACGAAAACTTTACAACGAGAAAGCAAGGCTGAATTGATTTCAAAAGAGGGGTTTTCTGTTGTTGCTCCAATTAAAATAATGCTTCCTTTTTCAACATATGGTAAAAAAGCATCTTGCTGAGCTTTATTAAAACGATGAATTTCATCAACAAAGACAATCGTTTTTAATCCTAATTCTCGTTTGTCCTGAGCTTGTTTCATAACCATCTTAATGTCTTTAATTCCACTTGTCACTGCACTAAAATCAATAAATTCAGACTTTGTACAATTGGCGATGATTCTTGCCAGAGTTGTCTTACCAACTCCAGGAGGACCCCAGAATATCATTGAAGAGATTTGATCATGTTCAATTAACTGCTGTAAAATTTTCCCTTGCCCAATTAAATGTTTTTGACCAACATAGTCTTCAAGGGTTTGCGGTCTCAAACGACTTGCAAGAGGTTCTTGGACATCTTGTTGAAATAATGAAGTTTGTTGCATACTATCAGCCACCTTTTTTGTATATAATATGTATAGATAGCATGATTGTATCATAATAAGTTGCATATAACAACAGATTGTGCAACTATGGTTTTTAAATATTGATGATATAACTGTACATAAAAATAGAAAATCGATATAATATTCTATAGAAATGGAAGGGGATTATTCATGAAATTTTTAAAGACAATCAAAATGGCATTGGCTTTCTTTGTGGCTATGAGCATTGCTCAATTTTTTTCTTTCCAATATGCCACGAGTGCTGGAATTGTTGGCATATTGACAATACAAAATACAAAAAAAGAAACATTATTCATTTGTCTAAAAAGGATTTTGTCTTTTTTTGTTTCACTTTTATCCGCTTTGATAGTTTTTTCTGTTTTTGGATATAGTGCTTTGAGTTTTGCTTTCTTTCTATTGATATTTGTTGGTATATCATTGATTTTTCATCTGGAAGATGGTATTGCTATGAATGCTGTTATAACAACTCATTATCTTATTGAACAGTCAATGAGTATACAATGGATTCAAAATGAAATGGCTATATTTGCTATTGGAATGTCTATAGGTATGCTAGTGAACTTATATATGCCCTCTCAACAAAAACAAATTCGTTATTCTCTGCAAAAACTGGATATACAGATTAAAAATATTTTAATGCAAATGTCAGATTGTTTATTACAAGAAAAGAAAACAGGACGATTATATGAAGTTTTTCAGGAAGTATCTTTCACACTGGATAAGATGTTTCAAAGTGTTTATGATGAAATGAATAATCAGCTATTAAAGGATACAAAATATGAATTTGAATATTTGTCCATGCGAAAAGAACAAATCATAGTTTTAAAAGATATTTATGATTTAATGATTCAAATTGAATTCCATGGGAAACAAGTTATATTTATATCGGATTTTTTAAAACATATGGCAGTTGAATATCATGAAGATAACGATGTGCATGCTTTGCAACAACGATTAATGGATTTAAAAAGAAAGTTTCAACAAGATGCCTTACCCAAGTCACGAGATGAATTTGAAAATCGTGCAATACTTTTTACAATGTTTACATATTTACAGAAATTTTTAGAATTAAAATATCAGTTTTTTATTAAAAATAGGGGAGAACAACAATGAAAGCATATATACAAACAAAACGTCTTACTTTAAGGGAGTTTCGTGAAACAGATGCACAAAGCATGTTCGAAACTTATTGCCACAGCGAACAGGCAACCCGCTATTTGGATTGGTATCCCCATGAATCTGTTGAAGAAACGAAAATATTTTTACATAATACAGGATTAGCTAGTATTGAGGAATCAAATAGTCTTGAACTCGCAATAACACTTCATCATAAAGATGAAGTGATAGGAAGTCTAAGTGTGGTGAATCAATTTGAAGATTATATTGCAGAAATTGGCTATGTTTTAGGCGAAAAGTATTGGAACCAAGGTTATATGAGCGAAGCTTTGCAGGCATTTATTGATGAATTATTTAGACAGACTCCAATTTTAAAAGTTCGGGCAATTCACGATAAAGACAATCAGGCTTCTGGTCGTGTTATGGAAAAGTGTGGGTTACTAAAAGTGGGGAAAGTATGGCATCAAAAGAAATATGATCAATTAGAAATGCGTGAATGTATATGTTATGAACTGACTCGCTTACAATGGGAAAAACAAAGAAATGAATAAATGGATGAGAAAAGGGTGAAATATATATCTTTTTTCATTGTATCATTAAACATGATATAATGAGAAAATAGGGAGGGATAGAATGCGTTGGTTATTTTTAGGTTTATATACTTTATCATCATTATATTCATTGTTTTTATTATTTTTAAACCACCGACAGAGACGTTTGAAATTGCCTGAAAATATTCAAGATGTTTATGATCTTCATGAATATCAAAGGTGGCAGGCATATGAAGATGAAACTGATCGTTTTTCAATGATTTATCAAACTGTTGAATTCTTATTCATAAGTTTTATGATATTATCACCATATTATCAATGGATATCTGCTTTGTTTCCAAAGAATATTTTAATGAATTCATTATTAATGATGTTTATAACATCAATTATTGAAATGCTTGTACAAATTCCATTTCAGTATTATCAGATATTTGTTATTGAAGAGAAATATCATATGAATACAACCAAGTTACAATTGTTTATTATAGATTTATTAAAAGAAAATATCATGAATATGGGGTTATTGACAATCTTATTTGTGTTTGTTCATTTCTTTTCTTTATGGTTTGGATATGGGGGATTTGTGATTTTATTTATAATGATGATCATTTTAGTTGGATTTATTCAAAGATATCCATTACTGATTATGAAAATCTTTAATACTTTTACACCTTTAGAAGATGAGGATTTAAAAGATAATTTAACAAAACTTGTTGAGAAATATGGATTTAAATTAAAAGGTATTTATGTAACAGATGCATCAAAACGAACAAAACGAGCAAATGCTTTTTGTTGTGGAGCAGGAAAGAAGAAAGAAATTTGTTTGGATGATAATATGTTAATGCACTATCAAAAAGATGAAATTCTGGCTGTTTTTGCTCATGAATTTGGTCATGCGATTTATAGACATACAGAGAAATTAAGATGGTTGAATTATATACAGATGATTGCAATGTTTGGCATTTTTCTTTTTGTGATGATGAATCAATGGCTATACGCTGATTTTGGAATAGGACAGATGAATTATTTCATGGTGTTGGTTATTGTCAGCTGGCTCATAAGTCTTATGACAGACTGTTTCACAATAGTGACAAGTTATTATTCACGATTATGTGAATATGAAGCTGATGCTTTTGCAGTTAAAGAAGGATATGGAGAATTGCTCATTCATCTATTAAAAAAATTATCACGCAATGGACTTTCTAATATCTATCCTCATCCACTTGTGGTAAAATTATCATATAGTCATCCACCTTTGTCTCAAAGAATTGATGCAATGGAGCGATTAATAAAACAGGATGAATAATATTATTCATAAATGTACATTAAAGGAGAGTTATAATGATAAGAGATGTTCAAAAAACAATTGGTCTTCTCATTGATAAAGCCAATTTAACTGTAATTAGCAGTGTTGATGAAATGGGGTTTCCTGTAAGTAAAGCTATGCTTGCACCACGAAAAAGAGAAGGAATAAAGGTATTCTATCTCACAACTAATACTTCTTCTCAAAAAGTTCAAAATTTTAAAGTGAATCCAAAAGCCACTTTATATTTTGTTGATAAAAGATTTTATCGTGGTGTCAGTTTAATGGGATATGTTGAAATTCTTGAAGATCATGATGCAAAAGCAATGATTTGGCAGGATGGAGATACTATGTATTATCCATTAGGAGTTGATGATCCAGATTATTGTGTTATTAAGTTTACTGCTTTTCAAGGAAGATACTATCGTCAATTTCATTCTGATGATTTTGATGTTCCTGATGTTGAATAAAAGTTCTCTAGAAATAGAGAACTTTTATTCAGTTCATGAATAGTTAATATGATAGTCATATACTATAAACAATGATAAAAAGTAGAGGGAAAAATATGTTTGGATATGTTGTGGTTAATAAACCAGAATTAAAATTTAAAGAGTTTGATATTTATCAATCGTATTATTGTGGATTGTGTCAAACATTAAAAAATAAATATGGATTCAAAGGACAGGTTTCTTTAAATTATGATATGACTTTTTTAGCAATGCTATTAAGTTTGTTATATGATGGAAAGACCAATGAAGTTAATGAAAGATGTGTTATTCATCCAATGAAAAAACGTTTGAAATATTTTAATGAATATATTGATTATGCGGCTCAAATGACTATTGTCTTAGCTTATTTTAAATGTGAAGATGATTGGCTAGATGAAAAGAGTCTCACAAAACAAACGTATAAAAAATTAATTAATCATACATATGAAAATATAAAAAAATTATATCCTCAAAAAATCATGGTTGTTGAACAGGAATTGCATCAAATTAACCAGTACGAAAAAAATGAACATGAAAATATTGATGATCTTGCGGGATGTTTTGGACGTGTTATGGGTGAGATTTGTGCGTTTAGAGATGATATATGGCATGATGATTTATATGAATTTGGTTTTTATTTAGGAAAATTTATTTATATATTAGATGCATATGATGATATTGAAGAGGATATGAAAAAGGATACATTCAATCCTTTGAAAAAAGAATTGAATGATGAAGATTTTGATGATAAATGTTATATTTTATTGGAAATGATGATTTCAAGAGCAGCCAATGTATTTGAATGTCTACCAATTACAGAAAATATTGAAATTTTAAGAAATATCATATATAGTGGTGTTTGGACAAAGTATAAGTTAAGAAAGATGAAGAGAGCGGAGGATAAGAGTTAATGGATCCATATCAAATATTAGGTATATCTCCAAGTGCATCTGATGATGAGGTTAAGCAGGCTTATCGAACTTTAAGTAAGAAGTATCACCCTGATGCCAATATCAATAATGCACATCAGGCAGAATATACAGAAAAATTCAAACAAGTTCAAAATGCATATAAAACAATTATAGATAGTCGTAAACGTGGTTTTACCAATCAGAATTATGGAGCTGGTCAAGGTCAGAGTCAATCGACATATCAATATAATGGAAATGAGCAGGCAGCATTTAATGATGCAGCAGCATATATTAATGCTGGTCGTTTTCAGGACGCATTAAATATTTTAGAACAAATTCGTACACGAAATTCTATGTGGTTTTATTACAGTGCACTTGCAATGAATGGTGTTGGTAATAATGCAACTGCTTTAGAATATGCGAAGACAGCGGCTCAAATGGAGCCTGGTAATCTTCAATATTTATTTTTAGTACAGCAATTACAGGCTGGTTCAGGACAATATCGTTCTGCACAACAGTCTTATGGTTCACCTTTTGCGGGAACTGCAAATTGTTGTTATAGTATATTAATGATGAATTTATGTTTAAGTTGCTGTTGTCGATAAGTGAAAAAGGA
This sequence comes from Candidatus Stoquefichus sp. SB1, assembly GCF_001244545.1. Lineage (NCBI taxonomy): Bacteria > Bacillati > Bacillota > Erysipelotrichia > Erysipelotrichales > Erysipelotrichaceae > Candidatus Stoquefichus > Candidatus Stoquefichus sp. SB1. The sequence continues at coordinate 152,658 of NZ_LN852693.1, forward strand.
GAAAAGTGATGAGTAAAATTATTGGAATTGATTTAGGAACAACAAATAGTTGTATGGCTTTTATTGAAAATGGAAAAACAACCATTATTCCTAATAGCGAAGGTGCTAAGACGACCCCTAGTGTGATTGCCTTTACAAAAGATGGTCAACGTTTAGTCGGAGAAAGTGCAAGACGTCAGGCAGTGACGAATCCTGCTCAAACTGTATCGTCTATTAAACGTGAGATGGGAACTGCTTATACCAAGAGAATTGGGCAAAAGGATTATACGCCACAGGAATTATCAGCAATGATTTTACAGAAATTAAAAATTGATGCACAAAATTATTTAGGTGAAGAAGTCAAACAGGCTGTTATTACAGTACCAGCTTATTTTAATGATGCACAACGTCAGGCGACTAAGGATGCTGGAAGAATTGCTGGTTTAGAAGTTTTAAGAATTATTAATGAACCAACAGCGGCAGCTTTGGCTTATGGACTTGAGAATAGTTTTGGACAAAAAATTATGGTCTTTGATTTAGGTGGAGGAACATTTGATGTTTCTATTATTGAAATAGGAAATAATGTTATTGAAGTTTTATCAACATCTGGTGATAATCATTTGGGTGGTGATGATTTTAATGATTGTATTGCTCAATATGTTATGAATGAATTTAGAAAAACAAATGGTGTTGATTTATCCCATGATCAAATGGCTAAACAACGTATTGAAGAAGCTTCTGAAAAAGCCAAAATTGAACTTTCAACAATGACATCAACAGTGATTTCATTACCATTTATTACCACAACAGCAAGTGGCCCATTAAATCTTGAAATGACATTAACACGTGAAGTTTTTAATCGTTTAACTCATGAATTAGTGGAACGTACAATTTTACCAATGCAAAATGCTTTAAATGATGCACGTCTTTTACCTGCTGAATTAGATAAAATTATTTTAGTAGGTGGTTCTTCACGTATTCCTTCTGTTCAGGATAAAATTAAAGAAGTCACTGGTATTACTCCTAGTAAATCTTTGAATCCTGATGAATGTGTTGCGATGGGAGCAGGAATACAAGGTGGAAAGCTTTCTGGTGATGTCAGTGCAATGGGACAATACGATGTCCTCTTATTAGATGTAACACCATTAACATTATCAATTGAAACAGTTGGAGGTGTTGCAACACCGTTGATTGAACGTAATACAACAATACCAACAAGCCATAGTCAAATTTTTACAACTTCAGGTAATTTTCAAACACAAGTAGAAATTAATGTATTACAAGGTGAAAGACCTTTGGCTAAAGATAATAAATCATTAGGAAAATTTAAACTCAAGAAAATCAAAAGAGCAATGCGTGGTGTTCCACAGATTGAAGTCACTTTTGATATAGATGCAAATGGCATTGTAAGTGTTTCAGCAAAAGACTTGGCAAGTGGAAATATGCAAAGTATTACAATTGAAAATGGTTCACATATGTCTGATGATGATATTGAAAGAGCGATTCATGAAGCACAGCAATTTGCTAGAGAGGATGCACAATTAAAAGAAAGATTGGTTTTTAAAAATGAGGTTGAAATGCTAGTTTCACAAGTTGAACAGGCTTTATCTCAAAATGGGAAACAGTTAGATAAAACAGTCAAATCACAAATTAAAGATGAATTAGCTAGTTTTAAAAAGTTAACAAAGAAAGTCAATTATGAAACATGTAGTGATGAAGAATTTCATAATATCCAAAATGCTAAGCAGCGATTAGAAGATGTGGCTGGTGTTGTGATTTCAATGTCACAAGGTCAAATGTAATGGAGACAGTGTCTCCATTTTTTAATATTTCTATATATTTTTTCTACATAATACAAATATCTATACTTTAAATTTAAAAAGATGTATAATAAAAATAAGTTAAATCATAAGAAATGTTGAGGGAATGGACATGAAACAAAAACAGAGTATGGGTGTCTATACATGCATTTGGGTTATTGCTATTATCATATTGATTGTTTCATTATTTCAAAATTTAGGATATGCAAAAGTGATTAATTATAGCGGAATTGTTAGAGGTGCAACCCAAAAATTGGTTAAGGAGGAGTTGCAGGGTGATCGTGATGATCAAACAATTGCTTATCTTGATAATATTTTAGATGAATTACAAACTGGTCAGGGACAGTTTGACTTAATGAAAATTGATGATGATGAATATCAGCAACAGTTATCTGAAGTGAAGGGTATTTGGAGTGTTATTAAAGATAAAATTTATGAAGTGAGAAATGGCAATCAGGATAATCAGTTGTATGAATTAAGTCAAGAGTATTTTACAAAAGCAAACCAGATGGTGGCTACGGCACAATTGATTTCAGATAATAGTTTGGTGTCTTCAATTGCCTTGTTTTTTATTTATTTAATTTTAACAGGGGGTGTTTTTGCGTTCTGGTATCACTATAAGCAAAAACAGATTCAAAAAGTGATGTATACAGATAAATTAACAGGTTTACATAATTTTTTGGCTTTTGAACTTGATTTGCAAAAGCGACTTGAGAATTTAGAAGATGAAAGTTATGCTTTGTTATGCTTTGATATTGATGATTTTAAATATTTAAATACAACATATGGTTATGCTTTTGGTGATCAATTATTACAGGTTATTGCAAGTTCTTTACAAGCGTTTATTCAAGATAAAGGGAGTTGTGCAAGAAATGGAAGCGATCGTTTTTATGCTTTGCTTCCTTATTATGATAATATCATAGATGATTTGAAAATAAGATTAAAAGATGATATGAAAAAAGGTATTGATTTGGATATTATTGATGATATTACATTTACCTTTGGTGGATATCTCATTGATAAAAATTGTTTAGTACAGGATATTCTTGATGATGCTCTGTTGGCTCATAAAAATGCAAAGAGTACTGGTAAAGGATATATTGTTTGGTATGATCAAAATTTATTAGATAAACTTTATCAGGAAAACTTAATTGTGAAACAAATGCATCATGGTTTACAAAATCAGGAATTTCAATTGTATCTACAACCTAAATTTTTGATTCCATCACTTCAGGTTGTTGGAGCTGAAGCTCTTGTGCGGTGGCATATGCATGATGGAAGCGTATTATATCCTGATGATTTTATTCCATTGTTTGAAAAAAATGGTTTTATATATGAATTGGATTTTGATATTTTTAAACAAACATGTCAGTTTATTCATGAATATCATCTCAATGAAGATTTTCCTATTTCTATTAATTTTTCAAGAGTCACTATTCATCATAAAGATTTTTATCAGCATTTTCATCAAATTATAGAAGATTATCAAATTCCTACAGGAAGTATTGAAATTGAAATTACTGAAAGTGCTTTTAATGATTTATCTTCATCAATTATGACAATGCTGACACAGTTAAGAAGTGAAGGATTTATGATTTCAATGGATGATTTTGGAGCAGGTTATTCTTCTTTGAATCTTTTAAATTCAATGTCTGTAGATGTTTTAAAAATTGATCGACAATTTTTATCAGAACAGGAATCAAAAAGTGAACAAATTATTCAATTGATTGTTGAACTGACAAAGTCATTAAATTTAAAAGTCATTTGTGAAGGGGTTGAAACACAAGCAGATGTTGAATTATTAACAAAGGTACATTGTCCTTTAGGACAAGGTTATTTTATTTCTAAACCTATTATAAAAGATGAATTTGCAAAACGATTTTTGCCAATTGAAATATCTGTTTAAGGCATTTTATCAATGCCTTTTTCTTTGGTTTATGATAAAATAATGCATATATAAAGGAGTATGATTATGGAAATAAGATTAGCAGATAAGAAAGATATAAATGATATTGCGATGATTGAAGCAAAATGTTTTCCTTCTTTAGAAGCAGCAACTTATGAACAGTTTTTAGAAAGATTTGAATCATTTGGAGATTGTTTTTTAGTTGCTGTTAATAATGATCAAGTGATTGGATTTATCAATGGATGTTCAACAAATGAACCATGTTTACCAGACGAACTTTATCATGATGCTTCTTTACATCAAAAGGAAGGACTCTATCAAACCGTTTTTGGCTTAGATGTTTTGCCTGATTATCGTCATCAGGGGATAGCAGGAGCACTACTTAAATCGTTTATTTTATTAGCCAAGCAAAGAGGGAAAAAAGGGATGGTTTTAACTTGTAAAGATTATCTAATTCATTATTATGAAAAGTTTGGTTTTGTTCGTCAAGGTATTTCTGATTCTCATCATGGTGGAGCTTCTTGGAATGATATGTTATATATCTTTGAGGATGGAGAATAGTGATGGAATTCAGTTATAAATATATTGAGGAAACAGATTTGAAGTCATGTGCTTATTTGTTTCAGGAAGCTTTTTTACAAGAACCATGGTATGAAGAATGGACATATCATCAGGCTTATGAACGTTTGTCAGAGTTGATGAGTTCAAAAGCAGCAATAGGATATGTGATTTATGATCAGGAAAAACTGATAGGAATGATATTAGGAAGACGAATGACCTATTTGGATAAACGACAGTTTTGGGTTGATGAACTTTGTATTAGCCAGCATTATCAGGGACAGCATTTGGGAAGCCGTCTTTTAGATTATGCAAAACAGGAATGTCAAAAGATACAAATATATCAAATGGTACTTAATACAATCAGAGGTGGGTTGAGTGAAAGCTTTTATCATAAAAATGGATTTCATGAAGAAAAATCTTTAGTATGTATGTCTTGTGATTTTGAATGTGATAAATAATAAGGAATTGAATAAGATGAAAAATAAAGATCTATTAGATGATATTATCGAATTGCAGAGTTTGGCTCAAAGTGGCTTATATTATGGCCATGATGCATTTGATTTAGAACGTTATCAGCGTATTCGTGAACTAGCCTGTGATATGTTAGCTATTTGTATGAATGAGCCAATTGTCAAAATGGAAAATGTTTTTTGCCATGAAGAAGGATATCAAACACCAAAATTAGATACAAGAGCTGTTATTTTTAATACTGATGGACAACTTTTATTAGTTCAGGAAAATGATGGATTATGGTCATTGCCTGGTGGCTGGGTTGATATCAATACATCGATTAAAGAAAATACTGAAAAAGAAGTGAAAGAAGAGGCTGGATTAAATGTTCAGGCTACAGAGATTATTGCGATTATGGATAGAGATAAACATAATCTTCCACGCTATCTTTATAAAGTCATTAAAGTCTTTGTTATGTGTGAAGTGATTTCAGGACAATTTGAAAAAAATATTGAAACATTACAATTTCAATATTTTACATTGGATAATCTTCCGCCTTTGGCTATGGCTAAAAATAATTTAGAACAAATCCAAATGTGTTTTAATGCTTATCAAAACAAAGCATGGAAAACTTATTTTGATTAAAAGAAAGACCTTCATTTATTATTGAAGGTCTTTTAAAAATATGTTTTTGTATAAACAACTTTACCAATAATACGAATAGGTAAAGTTTCTACTTCCTGTTTAGAAAAATAACGATTCTCAACATGAGGATTAGAAGCTTCTAAAATAAGCATATCAGGTTTACGAATTACCTTTTTTATTGTAACTTCATCATCACCAATCATCACAACAGCAATTTCTCCTGAAGAAACAGATGAGCATTGTTTAATGAGTGCTAAATCACCATCCATAATTCCAGAACCAATCATTGAATCACCTTCAATTTGTAAGAAAAAATCTCCTTTATAAAAATCTTCTTCTGTGACTTCCTCTTCACCCATATAATTTTCTTGAGCATACATATTATAACCTGCTTTGGCATAACCAAGAATTGGTCTTTTTAAATGAACAGAAGAGCCTTTAATGATAGGTTCCATATCATAACCAAGTAAATCATTTAAGCGTTGTAAGGTTTCATCTTGGATTCTTTTCACATCACCAGAAATCCAACGACTTACAGTTGATTTGGTCACACCTAAACGTTTTGCAATTTCATCGTTTGTTAATTGAAAACGGTATTTATAATCTTTAATGACATCTTTTAATTCCATAAAATACCTCCTTATGCATATTATAAATAATTATTCAACAAAAATAAAGGACTTTTTGTTATAAAATAAAAATGTTGCATAAAACAGTTGAAATATGCAACAATGTAGATTATAATGAAAACAAGGAGTGAGACATATGTGGGAAAAAGTAATTGTGCATGCTGATTTAAATCAATGTTATGCTCAAATTGAAGAAATGATATATCCAGAATTAAAAAAGGTTCCGATGGCAGTTGGAGAAAATAAAAAATCTGATCAGGGTGTTATTTTGGCAGTTAATGATTTGGCTTTTGAATATGGAATAAAGCAAGGAGATTCATTGAAGAACGCTTATCATAAATGTCCAAATTTGTTGATTGTTCAGCCACATTATGACGATTATCATTATTATGTGGAAGAAGTTAAAAATATATATCGTGAATATACTGATCATATAGAAAGTTTGGGATTAAATGAAGCGTGGCTTGATTTAACTGCTTCACAAAGATTATTTGGTGGAGATCCTATCAATATTGCTAAGGAAATTCAAATGCGTATTTATCAGGAAACAGGTTTCGTTGTTTCAATGGGAGTAAGCTTTAATAAAGCATTTGCTAAATTGGGTAATCATTTCGATAATGAAAAGGGATTAATGGTTATTTCTAAAAAGAATTTTAAAAATATTGTTTTTCCGTTATCAGTCGATATACTTTTAGATGTATCAAAGACAGTAATAAATCAATTAAAAGAAAATCATATTTATACGATTGGAGATATTGCGCATTGTCATAAAGAACATCTGAGTTCATTTTTAGGGCAAAATGGAGAAAGACTTTGGTATTTTGCAAATGGAATGGATGAGGGAGAGAATGCAATATTAGATTTAGAAGACAAAGTCAAATCAGTAGGAAATAGAATGACAACACAACGCAATCTTTCTACTTATGAAGATATAAGAAAAGTGTTGGCTGTTTTGGTTAAATCTGTTTCTTCACGCTTAAAAGAAAAAGAATTAAAAGGGTCAATTATTTCTTTACAAATGCGTGATCATAAATTGCATAGTTATATGTGTCAAAAGGAAGTAACCATTGCGACAAACAGTTCTACTGAAATTATGAAGGCTGTTGAAGCATTATTACAAGCCAATTATTTAGATTATGATCATAAATCTTTAAATCATTCTTATTGTAGTGTGAGTGTGATAGTGAGTCAATTAACTGATGATATACGAGCTGATCAGTTAGATTTCTATACTGATAAAAATCAAAGACAAAAAAGTAAAGGTATGGATATGATGATTGACTATATAAAAAATGCCTTTGATAAAATGAAACCATCTTATCTCAATGTTCATCAGGAATTGGTTGGATATCATTCTAAAAAGAAACATATTATTCGACCAGAAGGATAATTGATATTCTGTTTTAATATGGAATGTTAATGATTATAATAGAAAAACAAGAAATCTCTTTGAATGAATATTGTTGGTTTATCAGTTATTGCTCTTAAAATTATGAGTTATTAATTCTAAGGAGGAAAAAGAAATGATAGATTCAGATAAAGTGATTAGAGATATTTATACATCAGATATTATTTTGATGGAAGAGGAAATTGAAATGATGTATGGGGTTGATGATAGTTATTTTAATCAGCTTGAAAAGATTCGTCAAAAAATCGAAAATCATCAAGTTGTTTTATTAGAAGATGAATTTAATGATCTGGAAAAAAGTTTTGATGATTTTTATTTTGAATATGCTTATGTTCAGTTTAAAAGAGGTTTGGAACTTGGGCTGTGTTTAAGAAATATTCATTGATAAGCTTCTGATATTTGTTATACTTATAATAAGGAAGTGATGAAAATGCAAAGTACAGTTGATGTTATGATGGTTGAAGAATTAAATCAAATTTTAAAAAAACATAAAATTGATTATTCATTACATACAGTTGGCGGATGTTCATGTTGTGGACTACGTTTGAGATGTGATGGACAAAGTTATGATAATCAAGAAATTTTAAGTATCATTAATGATTATTTGGCGACAAAGTGGTTGGTTGCTAGTTTTCAAAAAGATGATCCTACAATGCTGTATATTGATTCAAAATTTCATCGTTAAACAAAAAAAGGGCAAATAGCCCTTTTTTAATGCATACCTTGAATTCCTTTTTCGAGTATCTCAATTTGTAAAAGTGTTTGTTCAGGTTTAACAAGTGGTTCTTTTCCATTGATAATTGTTTCATATAAAGCATCATAGTAACGTCCATAATCACCATTCACTGAAACAACCTTTTCTTCATGATATCCTTTCTCATCATAATATGTCAGCGTTCCATATTCACCTGGCAAGTCTACACCAAAGTCATCATGAGAAGGCATATAGAATAATTTCAAGTGTTCTTCCTGTTTATCTTTTTTCTCCTTCACAAACATTCCCTTTTTCCCATAAATCACAAAGCTAGGTCTTTCCTTCACTCTAAAGTAACTTGATTTCACTGAAACTTTCAATGTCCCATAGTATAAATCCAAATCAAAGTAGTCATTCATGCGTCCTTCACCTAACAATTGTCTGACATCATAATGAATATGATCTGGTTTTCCAAAATAAGAAATCACTTGATCAAGGGTATGACAGCCATGCCCATAAAGATAGGAATTGATGGAACTGAATTCATGAACTGATTCAGGAATGTAAGGACGATAGTAATCAAAATGCATTTCCAGTTCTAATAAATCACCAAGTTTACCTGATTCAATGACTTTTTGAACAGTGAGGAAATCACTGTCAAATCGACGATTTTGATAGCATTGAACAATCAGCCCTTTTTCCTTAGCCAAATCAAAGATTTCCTGAGCCTGCTGATAAGTATCAGCGAAAGGTTTCTCGACAACACAATGTTTACCAGAGAGAAGAACCTTCTTAGCATAATCATAATGAAAAGCAGAAGGAGTAGAGATAACAATGACCTGAACATCAGGATCATTCAAAAGATCATCAAGACTTTCAGTATAGATGACACCAGGGATTTCATCCCAAATATCCTTAGAATGATCTAAAGTAAAGATTTTCTTGATTTTGATTTTATCAGTTCTTTGTATTACGAAAGGGATATGGTAGCGATTGGCGCTCTTTCCATTTCCAATATATCCAATTGTAAGCAAAATAATATCCTCCTTATTTGTATTGTTAACTATATTATAAATCATTTGAGAAGAAATGTAGTTCATTTTCAAATTCTGATAAAAAATTTTTCTAAATTTGAGAATATAAGATTTTTATCATAAAATAGTATATACTGCCTATAAAGGAGGGAAGATTTTATGTTAGCAGATTATCATATGCATACCAATTATAGCAATGATTCGACTTATGATATGGAAGAAGCCATTTTAAAAGCAATTGATAGCCACTTAGATGAAATATGTTTTACTGAACATAGTGATTATGGAACAATGGGTGATTATGTTGTTGATTATAAAGCCTATTATCAGCAATATTTAAAGATGAAAGAAAAATATCATGAGGCAATTACAATAAAGTTTGGTTGTGAATTTGGAGTTCAAAGACATACAATTGATGAGTATAAAAGTGATTTTTTGAAATATCCGTTTGATTTTATTATTCTTTCTAATCATCAAATTGATGATATAGAATTTTGGACTTATAAGTATCAGGAAGGGAAAACACAAGATGAATATAATCGTGGTTATTATCAGGCTATTTTAGATGTAATAGAAATGTTTGATGATTATAGTGTTTTGGGACATCTCGATATGATTAAGCGTTATGATCGTATTGGTATTTATCCTGATGAAAAAGTCAAAGATTTAATTGAGAGAATATTAAAGATTGTGATTTCAAAAGGCAAGGGGATTGAAGTGAATACGTCTTGTTTTCGTTATGGATTAAATGATTTGACACCATCAAGAACGATTTTAAAATGGTATAAAGATTTAGGTGGAAAAATCATCACAATCGGGTCTGACACACATGAAGAAAAACATGTTGGATATCAGATTCAATATGTACAAGATGAATTAAAGAAATTAGGGTTTGAAGAGTTTTGTACTTTTGAAAAAATGCAACCTATTTATCATAAATTGTAGTTTTATGGGAACCATAAAGTTATGTTCTTATTATTGGAATTCATACTTTATGGTTTTTTAATTGTTTTTGATTGGTCTTGGATTAAATATTTGAGTATTTTTATATGTTTTTGTTATTTAATGCATAAAGGAAAGGGGTATGAGGTTTTTGTTGTTATTTTAGTGGCTGATGCTTTGTTATTGTGGAGTGAGGCTTATGAAATAGGTATTTATTGTTTTATGATTGTTCAATGTTTTTATCATTCATTGTTAAAAGGAAAGAAATCTTTCAATTGGTTCTTAATAACTATTTTCTATCCACATATTGTAGCATTAGCAATTGCTTATGCCTTGATGAGTATATGGAATCTGATATTAGCTATCTATCGCCGCCATTGGCTTGCTGTTACAATTGGTTTATTAGCACTATGTGATATGTGTGTAGTGATACAATTTTTAACTCATATCAATATTAGGGCTATTTGGTGGTTTTATTTGCCTTCACAAGTCTGGTATACAAAAAAGATTCTTTCTAATGAAGAAAGAACCATTGTAAAGGTAAACTGACGATAAGGGCGCTTAATAAAAGAATTGTACAAATTCTCACCAGTGTCCTTATATCAATTTTATTTTGTAATAAGACTAAAATTCCTAATCCGGCATTTGTGATTAAACCAGCCAAAAGTGATGGCATACTTAAAACTTGATTAATATGCAATTGTGTTAAGATAACGCTTGCTGCACAATTAGGAATAAATCCAAAAATAGCACTGATGATAGGTTGGACCATACTCTTATCTAAAAGAATATAGGAGAGTTTTTCAGAACCTATCATTTCAATAGCATAAGAGAGTGAGAAATTAACGATAAAGATAAAAGAGTATATTTTAAATGTTCTGATAAAAGCTTCAACAACAATAGAATGATCATGACAATGATTGGATGAAATGTCTGGTTGATCACTATATTGAGATTTGAATAAGAAATCTACCAAATAACCCACAATAACTGCCAAAATGAATTTCGTTACAATGATACTCAGTAAAGAAGTATAGAGTTCAGGGTTTGTAAGCAAGATAGGAACGGCTTCATCACTTGTGGCAATGAAAACACTAATGAGGGTTCCTAATGAAATGCGTTTGTTCATAAATAACATACTTGCTAAAACACCAAAGCCACATTGGGGAATAATTCCCAAAAGTGCTCCAATAATTGGACCATAAGAAGTTAAATAGTGTGTTATATTGTAAGAAGTATTTTTGTGTTCAAAATATTCTAAACAAAGATACATGATTAATAGAATAGGAATAATCACAAATGTATCTTTTATTGTATCTATAAGTATGTCCATATTTTCACCCGCCTTTTATCTATTTTATAGGAAAAATAAAAAAAATCAATGAATGTGTTCATATATTGTTAATAAGGAAGAGAAATAATATAAGAAAGAAGGTGAGTATGATGTTAGATTTATTACAGGGATTAAAGAAAGGTGTTGTATTATATTCTATTATAGCCATTGTTATGGGATTTATTCTGATTCTTTTTCCTGATACAACAAGTCAGGTCATTTGTTATGGTGTCGCAGCTATTATCTTTATTTGTGGATTGGTTAATTTTGTGAGATATTTTTCAAATGATTTTTCTTATCGTTTTGGCTATGATTTAATAAGTGGTTTTTTATTGTGTGCAATTGGTGTTTTTATGATGATCAGAAGTGATATTGTAATTATGATGATTCCTTTTGTGATAGGTATATTTATTGTTGTAGAAGGAGTGATGAATATAATCAGATCTTTTCAATTGAAAAGATGGGGGTTTGAAAGATGGATTTATGATTTGATATTAGCACTTTTATTATTTTTATTAGGTTGCATTGTGGTATTTAATCCGTTTGATGCAGCAATGATGTCAGTGATATTTATGGGTGTTTGTCTTATTTATGATGGTTTATTAAATTTGATTATTTTACATCGTAGTAATCAATTTGCGAAAATGTTGAGAGAGTATTAAAATGAATGAGAAAAGAAAGATTTCAATTAGAAAAATAGATGAAAATAATAATCAGGATGTTTTGAATTTAAAAATCAAACCTGAACAACAAGATTATATTGAAAGTGTGGCTGATTGTTTAAAAGAAGCACATGAATTGTCTTTATGGCGACCAGTGGGATTGTATGATCAAAATCAGTTGATTGGGTTTGCAATGTATGGTTTATGGCATGAAAAGAATCAGAAGCGTGTTTGGTTGGATCGCTTTTTAATTGATAAACAATATCAAGGAAAGGGATATGGTAAACAATTTTTGGATGTTTTATTAAATCATATTTTTGATGAATATGGGTGTCATGAAATTTATTTAAGTTTGTATGATGACAATGATCATGCTTTAAAATTATATCAGCAGATTGGCTTTGTAATGAATGGAGAAAAAGATATTCATGGTGAAACTGTTATGGTGAAAAAGAGGATTAGTCTGAAAGATTAATCCTTTTGTATGATCTATAGAAAAATATAACAGCAATTAAGCTGGCTATGAATTCTGATAATGGGAAAGTTATCCAAACGCCTTGTAAACCAATCCAAGGTATTAAGATAAGTGATAATGGAATGATAATAATAAATTGTCTTAAAAGGGAAATGATTAATGATAATGAGCCTTTACCTAATGACTCAAAAGCTCCAGCCATTAAAATACCAAATGTTGAAAGAACAAAGCTGAATGATAAAATACGAAGTCCTACAATTCCTATATCTAACATTGACTGATTCGCGTTAAACATGGAAAGAATAAATTCTGGGAAAAGGTAGAAAAGGAAAGTCCCAGCAAAAAGAATAACTCCGATTGTTAGACCAGACATTTTTAATGTTTGATCCATTCTGTTTCTTTCTTTGGCACCATAATTATAACTCATAATAGGACGCATACCTTGTATAACACCGTTTGAGGGCATATATACAAAGGATTGAAGTTTAAAATAGATACCAAAGAAAGCAACAGCACTTTGAGAAATTGAGGCAAGAATACCATTTAAAATAGAAACCAGAAGTGAAGGCATACACATCATAACTCCAGAAGGAATAGCAATACTATAAAGCTTTTTATATGTTTCTAAATCAATATGGAAATGTTGAAAAGATAAATGGATATGTTCGTTGTATTTAGAAAATAAATAAATAGAAAGAAAGCAGGCACTCATTTGTCCAATAATGGTTGCGATTGCAGCGCCACTGACACCTAAAGCTGGAAAACCAAAATAGCCAAAGATGAGAATTGGATCTAAGATAATATTAACAATTGCTCCAACAATTTGCATGATCATAGGAACAATCATGTTACCACAAGCCTGAAACATTTTTTCAACAGCTAAATGAATAAATGAACCAAATGTTAATGTAATAACAATAGTTCCATATTGCATACCATAGTCAATGACATCTTGACTTTGAGTAAACATATTTAAAAAAGGATGAATTAAAAAGACTCCTATAATAACAAAAAGTAATGAATGTAATAGTGACATAACAATTCCCTGACTGGCTACAAATGATGCCTGTTCATCATCATTAGCTCCTAAATGTCTGGCGATAAGTGCATTCATTGCAATACCAATACCACAAGATACAGCTAAAGAAAGATTTTGTAAGGGATAGATTAAAGAAACGGCAGTTAATGCTGATTCTCCTAATTGGGCGACAAAGATACTATCAATAATATTGTAAAGTGATTGAATAAGCATTGATATCATTGGCGGAAAAGCCATTGTCATAAGTAATGGGAAAATAGGCTTATAGCCCATTGGATTTTTCTTGTCCATAATTTGTTCTCCTTTTCATAAAAAAAGCTATAGATGTCTATTTATAATCAGAAATAGAGAAATCTATAGCATAATAGCAAATATGAAATTGCATGACTATTTTATCTGCTTATTTTTCATTTGTCAATCTTTTTTGAAGATAATGAAGAGTATCATTTAATGAGAGTGGATAACTAAAATAATATCCTTGAATATAATCAGGTTGAAATTCTTCAACAATATCTAATTCTTCTTTGGTTTCAACTCCCTCAATAACAACTTTTAAATTTAATTCATGACAAAAACCAATAATAAATTTAGTAAAACTATAATTAAATGAATCAGTCTTTATATTTCTAACGAAAGATTGATCAATTTTAATAATATCTAATGGTTCATCTTTTAATAATGATAATGAAGAAGAACCTTTTCCAAAATCATCCATCGCAATCTTTAATCCTAATGAACGAAGTTGATTAATAATAGAGATAACTTTTTGATTATCTTTTACAATTGTTGTTTCTGTTAATTCAAGAATCACAAGTTGAGCAGGTATCTGATAGGTTGTTAACATTTTTTTAACATAATCAATAAAATGATCTTGGATTAACTGAATATAAGAAACATTAATACTAATCATAATAGTATGATCATATTCTAAAAACGTCTTTAATTTAATAAGAGCTTGTTCTAAAATCCAATTTCCTAATTGAATGATTCCACGTGTATCTTCTAAAATAGGAATAAATGTTCCTGGACCAACTTGAGGAAAATCTGGATGATTCCATCTAATTAAAACTTCAAATCCCATTAACTGATGTGAGTTTGCTTTGACTTTTGGCTGATAAACAAGAGAAAAACCTTCATATTGATTCATTATGGCTTGTTTTAAAGTGTTTTGTAATCTTAATATATAAGTTTCTTCTTGAAATAAATCAGGATTAAAAAATGTTAAATCAGTATGAGAATTCCTCTTGCTATACTGTAAAGCAATTTCACAATTACGACGAAGTTCAAGATAAGTGCTGCCATCTTGTGGTTTTATGGCGACTCCAGCGTTAAAATGACAAGTTAAGGGTTTTCCTTCATAAGTATGTTTTTGGCTTGCATATGCTTGGATTTTATCAAAAATTTGCTGAATTTTAGTCGTATCTGTTTCTTTTAAAATAAGTCCAAATTCATCACCATCTAATTTAAAAAGTGTTGTTTCATTATATAACATTGTCTGAATATTTTGAGCAAGAATTCTTAAAACATGATCACCAAATTCATGATCATAAAGTTGATTAATCACTTTAAATTGATTAATGTTTAAAATCATAATTGCAAATTGACTCTTTAACTCATTAATCCGTTTTTCAAATTCAAAATGATTATATAAACTTGTTAAATTATCACGATAATTTTTACGTCCTAAATTAGAAATAAAACCAGCAAATATACTTGGTTCATGATTATCATCATATTCAACATGACCACGACAACGTAACCAGACATATTCATTATTTTTATTTAAAGCACGATATTCAACAATATGACTATCTGTTCTTCCATCAGTAATTTGTTGATTACTATTTAAAAATTCATATTTATCATCTTTATGAATTTTTGCTCCAAAAACAGCAGCTGCATTTGTTAAAACATCATTAGGAAAAGCAAATTCTTCCACCATAGCAGGAGTATATTTGAAAACACCCGTTTTCATATTACAAATAAAAATATAATCATCAGTACTTTTTACAAGAGCATTATAAAGTAAATCTTTATTGTAATCAAAATTTTCAACCACAGGGGAATGAATTTTTAAATCATTAAGAGCATATCTTAAATGACTTCTTTTTTTCCATATATACATTTTTTCATCAGCTTGTGTAATTATATCAGTTGTTGATAATTGATTGTGGGGTAAGACTTCATAAAGACCAAAACAAAAACTTAGGATATAAGGCAAGTTTTGATTGTTTTGAATTGTTTTGAGTTTATTTAAAATCAATAACATTGTTTGATTAACCTGATGGGTTGTATTATCATAAAAAGAGATAATAAATTCATCACCGCTTAATCTAAAAAACAAATCTTTTTTATGGATTAAGGATGATACAGTATCAGTAATGGTTTTAATAAAAAAATCTCCAGCTTGATGTCCATAAGTA
Source organism: Candidatus Stoquefichus sp. SB1 (assembly GCF_001244545.1). NCBI lineage: Bacteria > Bacillati > Bacillota > Erysipelotrichia > Erysipelotrichales > Erysipelotrichaceae > Candidatus Stoquefichus > Candidatus Stoquefichus sp. SB1. The sequence goes on from NZ_LN852693.1 coordinate 168,658, forward strand.
TCATTAATTGTTTTTAAATGATCCAAATCAAATAAACATACAATAATATTTTTATTTTCTTTTTTGGCTTCTTCAATTTGACTAGATAATTTCTTTTTACCAGCACGTCGATTATAAATACCTGTTAAATCATCATAACTTGCTTTATTTTGAACATCTTTAAAATGAGTAATATCAATAGAATATTGAAAATGAACAAGGGAATGATCAAACCATTCCACCATAGAATCATAATTCTGATAAATATGTTGATTAGACGTACTATGTTCTTCCCATATTACACAATCATGAGGATTATGTACAAGATGATTGACAGGACATTGTAAACAACGTCCTTTTTGATTTTTTTGAAAGACTTGCCAACATTTTTGACCAATAGGATGATTTAATTGATAAACATCTTTCATTTGATTATTAACATAAAGAATTTCATCTGTATGAGGATTTGTAATATACACATTGGCTTTAATATTATTGAGAATTTGTCCAACAATAGACTGATTAAATATTTTTCTTTGATAAGTATCTTTGTTATCAAAAATATCACTATACATTTTTCCTAATTGTTCTAAAAAGTCTTTTTCTTCATCAGTATAATTGATTCTATTTTTAGCTTTACAAAAAAATAAGCAGCCATAATAAGTATTATGAGACTGAATAGGTACAATATGAACATAATATTGATGAGATAATGATTCTAAAATAAAATCAAAAGCAGATTGATGATTTTTAGGAATATTATTTTCATTAATAGAAGATTTTTGAATACTAAAATAATCATGATCTTGATAATTACTTTTTAAAAACAAACCACAAATATTATCAATATCAATGATGTTTTTAATGATTTTATATAAAGAATGAAATACATTTTTATAATCACTTTCTAAAAAGAATTCACGAAAGTCTTTACAATGTTGATATAACATTAATAAATACTTGCTATTATCTTTATTCATTGTTAATCACCTCAATAATTATTATAAATCTTTTTTATTGATATTGCACCAAATTCATGATGATTTCAAAAGTCTTTTACATGACAAAATAAAAAAAGTATAGTATATTAATGAACATTGGAGTGATATTATGAAAAATAAAGGTATTATTATGATTATATTGGCTGCTTTTTGTTTTGCAGTGATGAATATGTTTGTTAAATTAGCTGGGGATTTACCATCTATTCAAAAAAGTTTTTTTAGAAATTTAGTAGCTGTTTTTATCGCTTTTTCAGTATTGAAAAAAAGTGGTGTAGGTTTTCAAATTAAAAAAGAAAATATTGGTTTATTACTAGGAAGGTCTATTTGTGGGACAATTGGGATTATTGCTAATTTTTATGCAGTAGATCATCTTTTATTATCAGATGCATCAATTATTCAAAAGTTAAGTCCTTTCTTTGTGATTATCTTTTCTTTCTTTTTATTAAAAGAGCATGTTAACAAAAAACAAGTCTTTTCTATCATTATTGCATTTATAGGAACATTATTTATTGTTAAACCAAGTTTTCAAAATACACAAATGACAGCAAGTTTAATAGCATTAATAGGGGCAATGGGAGCAGGGATGGCTTATACAATGGTCAGAATGTTATCACAAAGAGATGTCAAAGGACCACAGATTGTTTTCTATTTTTCATTATTTTCATGTTTAAGCGTTGTTCCTTATTTGATCTTTCATTTTGAAGCAATGACTTTACAACAAATAATAATATTATTGTTGGCTGGAATAAGTGCAGCAGGAGGACAATTTGCTGTCACAGCAGCATATTCTTATTCAGCAGGAAGAGATATTTCATTATATGATTATTCACAAGTTATTTTTGCGGCTATTTTAGGATTTATTGTTTTTAAACAAATTCCTGATATATTAAGTCTATTAGGTTATTTAATTATCTTTGGTATTACATGTTATATGTATATTCAAAATCGTAAAAGTCATTGTATAAAGAAAGAATCTTCACTATAATGAAATAGAAAGAGAGAAAATAGATTATGAAGAAGAATAAAAAAGGTTTTACTTTAATAGAAATTATTGTAGTTGTTGTTATTTTAGCAGTACTAATGGCGGTCGCAGTACCGTCGGTGCTTAAATATGTAGATGAAGCAAACGATGCAAAGTATATAACCCAGGCTAGAAGCGCTTATACAATTCTCAATAAAGAAATTGTCAAAGCTGTTGTGAGTGCGCCTAACCGTACATTAAGTAGTGCTGATTTTGAAGCCATAGTTGAAAATAGTGATTTTAGTGATTTAAAAGATATTTGTGCTGTTTCACTTCCACAATTAGCAGCTATTGATGGAGAATTACCACAAGATGATGAGCTTATTACCATTGATAATATTCCAAAAACATATTGTTTTGTGATTGGAAAAATAGATGACGATATTAAAGCAGAACGTTATATTACACTTAAAGAAAATGAAATCGTAGAAGTCTCAGATACTAATCTGGGATTTGGACAATTAATTGAAATATCACATGAAAATTAAAAAAACATTATAGATTACATAAGGATTACATTTCATCACAAAGACATCACAAAACAGTAATTTTCTTTGCAACAAATGAGAGAAATTTGCATAATATCTCACAATCCCTTGCGTGAAAAATCGTTTTAAGATATAATTTATCTATGAAAGGGAGGATATTGAAATGAATATCAAAAAATTAAGAGAGTTAAAGAAAAACAAAAAAGGTTTTACTTTAATTGAGATTATTGTTGTTATTGTAATCTTGGCAGTACTATTAGCTGTAGCTGTACCTTCAGTTTTAAATTATTTAGATGAAGCAGATAATGCTAAATTACTCGCAAATGCAAGAGCTGTTATGAATTCTGCTCAAGCTGAAGTAATAAAAGAAGCAGTTACTTCTGACGGTATAACATCTGCTGAATTAACAGCTTTACCAGCTAAAATTGTAACTGCTTCTGGTGTGGATTGTACAGTTAACGCTTTATACACTGGAGAAGGAACGATTAGTAACGAAGGAAAAAATAACATTACTACTTCTGCTACACCAATGACTGCTAATACAGATTCTGATACTGCTAAACGTGAACTTTCAGCTGTTAAAATGACAATTAATGGTGTACCTATTATCGCTGTAATTAATGATAAGATTTACTTGGGTGCTGCTAGTAACTAGTATTTATTGTCTATAAACCCTTTCTCTTTTTTGAGAGAGGGTTTCATTCTTAATGATATTAGTTTGAATATAATAATGACTAACACTGTTTTTTTGTATTAGAATATGTATACAATGATAATTATTTGACAAATGCAAATACAGGCATTTGAATTATATGATATAAAACATTATTAATATTTTAACTAATAAGTAGCAGAAAAATTTTGATGGTGGATAGTTTTAATTGTGTTGAAAATTAAATTTATATTTAAAGCATGGAAAAATGTATAAAACAGTTGTTTGAAAGGGATTAAATAATTCGAATAGTGTTGTCTAATTAAACTTGATTTAAAAGTGAAGGATTAATAATTGATGCAAGAAATAGTAGGAACCGATTTATATTTTATGATAGTACTAAGAATGATTATGTAAGTTATTATGCAACAATATAACCAAACAATAAAGTAATAATCGCAAAAAATAAAGAGTAAGGGGTATTAGTGATGGAGGCAATATTTATATTTTTATATGTTTATGTGTTTGTTGTTGGGGCATGTATTGCTAGTTTTATAAATGTTGTGATTTATCGTTTGCCTCTAGGAATCAGTGTTGCTAAAGGAAGAAGTTTTTGTCCAACGTGTCAACATCAGTTACATGCAATAGATTTGATACCAATATTAAGTTGGATTACTTTAGGTGGTAAATGTCGTTATTGTAAAGCAAAAATACCAGTGAGAGATACTTTACTAGAAGTATTAGGTGGATTGTTAGGAATGTTATGTTTTTATCGTTATGGTATAAATTGGATGACATTAATATCGTTTGTGTTTGCAATGATATTAGTAGCTATTGGTATGATTGATTTAGATACAATGACGATTCCTAATTCATTAATTATTGCTTGTTTGATTGTGACAGTAATATCTTATCCTTTTATTGATTTAAGTATTATGGATCGTATTATTGGATTTTTAATTGTGAGTTTGCCAATGTATGCAATGAATTATATCATTCCTGATTGTTTTGGTGGAGGAGATATTAAATTGATTGCTGTATGTGGTTTGATGCTTGGTTGGGTTCATTTATTGGTTGGTATGTTTATTGCAATTGTGATTGCTGGAAGTTATGCTGGGTATTTAATGTTGAGTCATAAGGTTGATAAAAAAGATCATATTGCATTTGGACCATATATTTGTTTTGGATTGTTTGTTGCTTTATTATATGGTGAAAATCTGTTACAATTGTATTTAGGAATGTTTGGACTTTAAAAAGAGGAGTTGAACGTTAATGGCAACGTTTAGGTATACTGCAAAAGATATAAATTCTAAGAAATTTCATGGCAAGGTTGAAGCGAATTCACGTGAGGAACTTGTCACTTTATTGCGTTCTGATAATTTATATCTTTTGAAGTGCAAAGAATATAATGAAGAAGGAAATCATTATAAAATCAAATTGAAAGAATTAGCTGAATTATGTAGACAAGTAGGAACTATGATTTCTTCTGGTATTAGTTTAATTATGGCTATGAATATTATGACTAAAAGAGAAACTAATCCTAAGTTGGAAAAGATATATAAAGATGTTTATATAAAGTTACAACAAGGTTTTACCTTATCTAATGCTTTAGTAGCACAGGGACGTGCTTTTCCAAATTTAATGATTAATATGATTCACTCAAGTGAGTCTACTGGTATGATGGATAAAACACTTTTGAAACTGGCTGATCAATATGACAAAGATAGTAAAATAAATGCTAAGGTTAAAAGTGCAATGTTTTATCCTATTATATTGATAGTTGTAACTGTTGGAGTCGTTATGCTGGTATTTACAATGATTTTGCCAAACTTCTTAACATTATTTGAAGGTATGGATATGCCATTTATTACGCAAGTTATGTTTGCGATTAGTGATGCTATTATTAATTATGGACATTGGATATTAATTGTTATCTTAATTTTAATTGCAGGAATATCTTATTTGTTAAGAGTCGATAAGGTAAGGCTTCAATTTGATAAATTTAAATTGTCTATTCCTAAAGTTGGAAGTTTATTAAAAATTATTTATACAGCTAGGTTTGCAAGGAGTATGAGTTCTTTATATTCTAGTGGTGTTTCTATGATCAATTCATTAAACTTAGCGAAAACGACAGTTAATAATGCATACATTGAAAGTCAGTTTGACGATGTAGTTCATTCTGTAAGAGATGGAACAAACTTGTCTACTGCTATTAGTGAAGTGCATGGATTTGATGCAAAATTACCTAATGCTATATATGTAGGAGAAGAAAGTGGAAAGTTAGATGATATGTTACAACGAATAGCTGATGATTTTGATTTTGAATCAGAAATGGCTATTGAAAAGTTAGTGACATTATTACAACCTGTCATGATTATTATTTTAGGTGTTTTAATTTGTATGGTTGTTGTATCTGTTATTTTACCAATTTATAGTATGTATGGCAATGTAAGTGGAAAAGGATAGGAGGGAATATATGAAAGGAACAGTTGTATATTTATCTAGTGAGCAATTAGTTATGATAACTGCTGAATCACGTAGAGATGTCTTACGTGTTGAAAATTATGAACGCCTTCCATTTCCTATGGGAGCCATGATTAATGGGGTTATTATCAATGACGAAGCTGTGAAAGAACAACTCCATCATTTAAAAGAAGAAGGTATTGATGAAGTACATTTGGTTATAGATAGTGGACAGATTCTTGCCAAAAATGTTGTTATTCCAAAAATGAAAATGAAAGAAATATATCAGTTTACTAAAGATGAATTATCACCTTTAGCACAAAATGCAGAAGATATGATATATGATTTTGCATATTTAGATGAAGATTCTACATCTAAAGGTGCAAGTAAAATTTTAGCATTAGGAGTTGAAAGAAAATTAATAGATATGTATCTTCAACTGTTTAATGATTCTGGAATTGCTATATTAAGCATTGATTTTGCTATTAATGCATTAATCCGTTTTATTCATTTCTTACCTGGTTTTCTTGATAAAACATATATATTATCTCAAATAGATGGAAATAATTTAATATCTACTTTGTTTGATAATGACGAATATGCTCTTACATATAGAACACGTATTATGGCAAACACTGGAACACCTGAATTTGAAAATGAGGTTATTAATAGTATTTCTCATATGATTCAATCAAGTAATAGAAGTGATAGTTCTTATAAAATTAGTGATGTTTTTGTTTTTGGATTAGATGATAAAGAAGAAATGTCTTTATGTCAAAATATACATGATCAGTTACATGTTGATGCAAGAGGATTACCAGGTTCTAAAGCAATTTATGCAGTTAAAGATTTTGATAATGAACCATTTAAATTATCTCATTATGTGTATCCAATTGCTATGTTTTATAAAAAAACCGGTTCTGGTTTTAAAAACAAGGAACTTGATTTATTAAAGGCTTATAATCGTGATGATGAACCACCTAAATATGAGAGTGTTCTTAAATTATGTATTCCACCAATTATTATTTTATTAGTATTTTTTATTCCTTTTGGAATATTAACATGGAGCAATATGTCTTTACAAAATAAAATTGATGATGTTGATGCAGAAATTGAAAAATATAATTTGGCAATTTCTGCTACAGATACCTCTGCATATGAAAAACTTTCTTCATTTCAAAACGTATTAAATTCAATTAAACAGTTGAATGAACAAATTCAAAGTACACCTATAATCAGAGATGAACATATTACTAATATTCAAAAATCTTTGTTAAATGGTATGGTGTTAGATTCAATTAATTATACTCGTGAAACACATACAATTTCTTTATCTGTTTCTTCAACTAATGTTCAAACAATTGAAAAATATGTAAAAAATTTAAAGAAACAAAATGATTTTATAGCTGTTAATTATTCTGGGTATAACGAAATAACAACTTCTTCAACAACTCAAACAGGAGAAGTTGATCCAATTACTGGTTTACCAGCAACGAATACTGTTGAATCAACTTCATATAAATCAACTATTACTATAATTTTAAAATAAAGGAGAGATAGTAGAGATGCAATCATTAACAAAAAGAGAAAAGACATTAATATATATCTTGGTTTGTTTTTTAATTATAGTTGCAGGATGGTTTTTGTTATTAGATCCTGCATTACAAAAAAACACACTTGTTAAGGCAGAATATGAACAAAAACAATCACAATTAATCACTGTAAAACAAAAATTAAAAGATTATGAAGATGCACCTAATCAATATAAAATTTTAGAAGAAAGCTATAATGAAATTGCTGGGAAGTATAATGAGATATTAAGTAATGATGATATTGATAAACTTATTACAACAAAAGTATTAGCATGTGGTTTTAGACCAAAGAGTCTAACGATAGGTGAAATAACTAATACATCTTTTCAAACATCTGATAATGCAACTTCAGAAGAAAATAATTCAAATAATCAGAAAACTGATTCGGTAATCAAACAAGCAAATATTAATATGACACTATCTGGTGATATTAATAAATTGAAAAAATTGATCAATTCAATAAATGAGCAAGAAGGTTTAGAAATAGGTAATTTATCTTGTCAATTATCGAATAATCAAGCAAATTCTGTAAGTATTTCATTTATCATTTATATGATAGAAAAATAATAATGGATATGGGGTGATACATGTGAAAAGTGAAAAAGGTTCTAGTATTGTCATGGCGGTAGTGGTTGGCATGGTTTTGACTATTTTGCTTGGAGCATGTTTTGCTATTGCAAGTTCTTATCATAATCGCTCTATAATGAATCATCAGGAAAGACAAGCTTATTTAACTGCTAAATCTATAGTTGATACCATTTCAGTGCAGATAACTGCAGGAAATGATAACTTTATTCCTAAAGAGTCAGAACCAACTATTGAATTTAATGATATTCAATTAACAGGTGATACATGTGAAGAGAAAAAAGCAACAATCACTTTAAACAATACCGACAATGTTATTGTTATTGTGGCTTCAGCTACCAACTATAAACAAACACAGGAAATACAATTAACAATGACAAAAGATTCAACAACAGGTCAGTGGCAAAATCTTCAATATTCTCATAAAGGAGAAACTGTCTATGAAAAAGAATAATCGCGGTTTTACATTAATTGAATCCATTGTGACAATTGCTATGATAGCAATTCTATTGAGTGCTGTTGCGCTTGCTTTTACATCAATTATCCGTTATATGAGTGAATCAGCGTATATAAAAAATACAAGCAATGAGTTGTTTGAGAAGATTCAAAATAACGAGGGTGAAGAGACTAATGCTAGAATGGTGTTTAGTGATTCTGTTTCAGTAGATGGTGTAAAGAAAACAGTCACTGATCATTATAATGACAAAGATGAATTATTTTTATCTTCATTTAATTATATTGAAGAATACAAACATTCAGCATGGTTTTATTTGTTGAAGGATCCAAGTCAACAATATAATGAAATAATTACGCCCGATTCAACTGATACTAATTCTAATTTATTTTGGCTTAATAAAATGGGAGCTGAGAAAAATATTATAAAAGAGAATACACATAATTCAACTGATATTAATTACATTTTATCACGCATCAAAAAATTTCCATCAAAAGAAAGTATGTTTGACATTGAGACTATATTAGAATTATATGAAGATTCTTACTATGAGGGTGTTACATATGAACAAGCAAACGTAGTTTGGTATAAAATTGAAAAAAGAGATGATAATGATTTTAATGTTTTTGGTATTGTCGAACCAGTTAAAGTGAAAGAGAATGCAATAAATGTTACTTTTGTCAGAAATGGAAAAAAAGTTACAGTTTCAGTTAGTAGAACATCTGGTATGACTATAGGAACAAAAGAATATATAAAAAATCAGTTAGGTTTTACTGATGAAGGTAATCAATGGGTTTGTGAGCAAATAAATAATGGTATGAAATTTAAATTAACTGATTTGTTAATTCCTGATATGTTTGTTGGATTAGATGATTATGATACTATCACAATTACACATAAATAATATGATTCATGAGAAGGTGGTGAGACAATATGAAAAAAAGGCGATTTAATAAAAATGGATTTACACTTATTGAGATTATTGTTTCCATTGCCATATTCTCAGCAGTGATAGCTGTTTTAGGTAGTGTAATGATTAGTGGCTTTAAGTATTTTTATGAGACATCTAATACTGATTTAGATAAGAGAAGTATTGATCAATTATCAAGTTATGTTCGTGAGCAATTATTATATGCAACAGATGTTAAAATACAGAATAGTAAACCTGAAGGAAAATGGTATAGTATAAGTGTTGTTGATAATAAGTTACATCATTATGATCAAGATGAAATAGATTTAAATGCTTTTAATAATGATAGTTATTATAATGGTCATTCATTTAAAATGACTGTAAAAGCATATGAAAATAATAGATTAGATTTGAGCTATAGTATGTTAGATGGAACTGAAGCATTATATACAACAAGAGATACACTTGAACTTATGAATGTTACTTCTATTGAAAATGCACCTTTTGCTGATGAGAAAATAGTTGGACAAGATGATTTAAAAATTTACTATAAGAAAGATAAGACAGCTATTAATAATAGCGGTGGTAGTGGTGAAGATAGTCCATTTGAAGTTACTGGAACAGTGGCAGATCAAATATCTGATATTACTTTGATTAATGGACGATATATGCATACAAATCAAGAAAGAATGAGTTTTGAATATGGTGATTTTTATTATTATGAGGGATATTGGTGGAAATTTATAGATAAGGCTCCATACACATCTGTAACTGGAAAACCGGGAGATATTTCTTATCATCATAGGTGGAAAAAAATCGATGCTCAATGGATGGCTGGTTCAGGATATGAATATGGTGATATTGTACAACATAATGGAAAATATTATCGATGTGTGGATAAAAACGGACAAAATATTACTGATTTACCTGATTATGAGCCAGGACAAAACTATTGGATGGTTTTCTGGGAAGAAATCACAAATTCATTTGATAATAAAATACCTAACGTTAGAGGAGAGGAAACTTCTGAAACTACTAAAAATAAAAGACTTAAAACAGTTATTAAAGAGTTACCAAATTCAGAATTGGAGCTTGAAAAAATACCTATATATAATTCCTCTCACAAGTATTCAATTGGTGATGTTGTAAAAATAGATTACCATGGAATTTATAAATATTTTAAAAAAATTGTTGATAATAATATTGGACCTGGGGAAAAAGAAAAAAATATTTATTTGAACAATGCATATAATGTTGGATGGAAAACACTATCTGTTGATTGGGATGATTGTAGTGCCTATGAAATAGGCGATATAGTGTTTGTTGGCTTTGATGAAATTTATTATGTACAAGTAGGAGATAAAGCTGGAATTATAAACTATGGAACATCATATGCTGATTATACTTATAGTGGAAAAATACAGTTATCGTTTGTTAAAGAGGAAAATGTGTATTTTCAGGCAGCTTATTTGAATCAGGGGCAGGGGGAAGCAGAAGGTGCATATTTAAATTGGTATATCAAGAGTGTTATACAATAATTAGGAGGTAACTTATGAAACGTGTACCAATAGGTGAAGTATTAAAGGAGTATGGATATATAACTGATGAACAGTTACAGGAGGCTTTAGAGGCACAGAAGAAAGATAAATCTAAGAGATTGGGTCAACATTTAATTGATTTGGGATTTGTAAATGAAGAACAGACTTTACGTGCATTGAGTGCAAAATTAGATTATCCAATGATTGATTTATCAACAGCTCCTATAGAGATTGATGCTGTAGCAAAGATTCCTCAACAGTTAGCAGAAAAATATAATGTTATTGGGATTAATATTGAATCAAATACTTTGACTGTTGTAACGAGTGATCCAATGGATTTCTATGCTTTAGAGGATATTAGACTTGTAACAGGTATGAATATTTCAATTGGATTAGCAGTTCATGATAGAATTAAGGATGCAATTGATTATAATTATTCAGAAATAAAGGCAAAATCTGCTGCTGAAGTAGCTAATAGGGATACAACGCATTTTGAAGCGATTGATGAAGAAATCTTTGATAGTGAGTCTGATGACTCACCAATTGTTAAATTATTAAATTCTTTATTAACTAAAGGTTTTAGTAGTAATGCTTCTGATATTCATATTGAACCTTTTGAAAAAGAAACATTAGTAAGAATGAGAATTGATGGAATGCTCATTGAATCTATGAAACTTCAAAAGAGTATTCATAGTCCATTAGTAGTAAGAACGAAGATTTTAGCAAATCTTGATATTTCAGAGCGTCGAATTCCACAGGACGGTCATTTTGTTGTGACAATCAATGGTGAACGTATGAATTTACGTGTGTCTATTGTGCCTACTGTATATGGTGAAAAGATTGTTATGAGATTTTTAAATTCTAATACACCTATTGATCATGCAAATCATTTTGGGATGACTGATATTAATTTTAAAAAAATGAATTTAATGATGGATAATCCTAATGGAATTATTTATGTGACTGGACCAACGGGTTCAGGGAAAACAACGACCTTATATATGATAATGGAAAAATTAGCAAAACGAAATGTTAATATTTTGACAATTGAAGATCCTGTTGAAAAGAATCTTGAGCGTATTAATCAAATGCAGGTAAATAATGTTGCTGGATTGACTTTTGAAAGTGGATTGAGAGCAATTTTAAGACAAGATCCTGATATTATTATGGTAGGAGAAACACGTGATGCTGAAACAGCTTCTATTTCTGTAAGAGCTGCTATTACAGGGCATTTGGTTGTTTCTACACTTCATACAAATGATGCTGTAAGTACAATTGTAAGATTAATTGATATGGGTATTGAACCGTATATGGTTGCTAATAGTGTTGTTGGTATTGTAGCACAACGTTTGGTTAAGAAGGTATGTCCTCATTGTGCTAAAAAAGAAATAGCATCAGAAGATGATAAACGTATCGCTGGAAAGAATTTGCCATATGTTTATCGAAGTGTTGGATGTCCAGCATGTCATCATACAGGATATAAAGGAAGAATAGCTGTACATGAAATGGTTTTAATTGATAAAAAAATTAAGAAAATGATAACTGAACATGCTGATATTGATGATATTTATGATTATGTAAAAATTAATCAAGATTATAGTTCTTTGTTTCAGGAAACTCTTAAATTAGTGGAAGAAGGTCAAACGACTATAGAAGAGTTATTGAAAATTTCTTATTATGAAAGATAGGGTGATTTGTAATGCAAGCGCTAGATAATATTTTAAATTATGCAAGAGAAAGAGGATATTCTGATGTTCATTTAGGTGGACTTACAAATATTATGGTTAGAAATAATGGTATTCTTATACCTTATGAACATAATTATACTTCAGAAGATATTGTTATTATGATTGAATCAATGTTAGATGAAAATCAACTTACTGACTTAAAAAATGGTCATGATATTGATTTGGTCTATGTCGAAGGAGAAAATCGTTACAGAGTTAATGTATATAAAGAAAGAGGTCATCTTTGTGCTGCATTGAGAGTTATTTATGAACGTATTCGTTCATTGAATGAATTAGGATTACCGCCTGTTCTTCAAAAATTAACGCAAGATCCAAGAGGTCTTGTCCTACTAACAGGGCCAACTGGTTCAGGTAAATCAACAACTCTTGCGGCAATGATTAATGAGATTAATAATAATCGTAAGTGCCATATTTTAACGATTGAGGATCCAATTGAATATGTATATAAACAAAATCTTGCATTAATTCATCAAAGAGAAATTAATTTTGATGTTGATTCATTTGATACAGCGTTAAGAAGTGCAATGCGTGAGGATCCAGATGTTATTTTGGTAGGAGAAATGCGTGATTATGAGACTATTCAGGCTGTAATGACTTTGGCTGAAACTGGTCACTTGGTTTTTTCAACATTGCATACCATTGGTGCTGCAAAAACAATTGATCGTATTATTGATGTTTTTCCACCACATAAACAAGATCAAATTAGAACACAGTTATCAGGTGTTTTAAATGCTGTTGTGACACAACAACTTATACCAACGATTGATGGAAAATCACGTGTTGCTGCATTAGAAATAATGATGGCAACATCTGCTATTGAAAATCTGATTAGAGAAAATAAAGGACATCAGATTAATAGTGTTATTCAAACAGGATCAACACTTGGAATGCAGTCATTAAATATGAGTTTGACTGGGTTAGTTAGACAAGGACGTATCTCAAAAGAATATGCACTACAATATTCTGATAATCCATCTGAATTAAAGACAATGATTTAGTATGAAAAAATTATCAAAAAAGGGTTTTACATTAATTGAAATAATAGTTGTTGTCGTTATATTGGCAGTTTTGTTAGCAATAGCTGTTCCAGCTGTACTGAATTATATAGATGAAGCTGATGATGCGAAATGTATAGCAGAAGCTAAATCAATATTGACGAGTAGTGAACGATACTTAACGCACCAATATGCAAATAAACGCTTAGATAATACACCATTTACTGGTTATTTAACAAGTGATGAAAAAACGAATATTGTGGATGATGTTAAAGGTAATGGTACTTTAAAAAGTCTTTATTATGAAAAAGGAGTAGTCCAAACATTTACATATTACATTAATAAAAAATATGTAATATTTTTAGGATACAATAATCAATTTATTATCCAAGATAAAGTATATGATAATATTGCTGATGCGGTTATGTTTGATGCAAAGATTAGAGAGATTATGGAAGAGTTTTTATCACTTAAAAATTATAGTATTGGATTAAGTATAGATTCAGAGGCAGGAGGAAAAAATTCGAGTATACATGGGGTAGGATATGAGATTAATAATGCTTTAAAAAATTTAGGTTATGATATGGATAATATTTCATGGCGAATTGAGATATTAAATCCTAATACATCTGGTGACAAAAAAGGTGTTAAAAGATATCAATTCCTTGTTTCTGATGTTAAGATTACGCCAGAGATGGCTGCTCAAGGGACACAAGTTGATGCAACCAAATATATATATTATGAAGATGGTACGAAAGATGAAAACAAGTACGGGGATGAAGATAATTTTGGCACTAAAATAAAATGTAATGTAAAAATGCATACTCAAGAAAGTGTTACTTATCCTATTTTACAAAGATGATTTTCTAAGGTATTAACTTGGTTTTGATTTTTATTTAAAAAAATAACAAATTTTAATGTATAAATTTGTTATTAGTATAAATATTATAAAATAATTAAAAAATAAATTGACACTGTTAATATGTTATGTTAAATTGTATACAAGAAAACCAATGAGTGGGAGATAAAACTTGAAGATGTACTTAAAGAGAGTCTAGGATGGTGGAAGCTAGATAGTGGCAGTTAAGTAAATGGACCTACGAGGGCAATGGGGAAAGATAACGAGTATCCATTGACGTGAGCTTACGTTATAAAGCAGAAATGTGTTAGCATTTTGATGAGTGGGTTTGAGATAACCAATTAAAGGTGGCACCGCAGATATATACATCTGTCCTTTTGCAGGACAGGTGTTTTTTGTTTATATGCTAACAAGAGGGGGAAAGAAATATGGAAATGAAACGATGGCGTAGCTTCTTATGAATTGAATAAAAAAACAAATGATAAGGAGAGAAAGAAAAATGAAAATGAATAAATTATTTAAAGGAATGATGGCAGCTGGATTGGCTGCAAGTATGTTAGTAGGATGTGGAAGTAATGAGGGGAGTTCTTCTGATACAATGAAGAAAGTAGCAATTATTCAATTAGTTGAGCATACTTCTTTGAATACGATTAAGAGTGCATTTGATGCACAAATGAAAGCATTAGGTTATGAAGATGGTAAAAATGTTGAATATACATTTAAAAATGCACAGGGTGATAATAATACAGCAGCAAGTATTATTCAGGAATTTAAGGGAGATAATCCAGATGTTGTTATGGCTATTGCAACACCAGTTGCCCAAGCTGCTGCTAAATTGGCAAGTACAACGCCTGTTGTCTTTGCAGCAGTGAGTGATCCTATTGGTGCAAAATTGATGACGAATTTAGAAAAGCCTGATAAAAATATTACTGGTACAAGTGATGAGATTCAAGTTGAATTGATTTTGGAAAGAGCTTTACAAATAAATCCTCATTTAAAAAAATTAGGTGTCTTATATAATAAGGGTGAAGCAAATTCTGTAACAAATATTAATAAAGCAAAGGCATTTGCTAAGGATAAAGGAATTGAAATTGTTGAAGCAACAGTAACTGGTATTAATGAAGTTCAAAGTGCAGTTAATGTTTTAACAAGTAAATGTGATGCTGTTTTTGCACCTAATGATAATACAGTTGCAAGTGCAATGAATGTTGTAAGTCCAGCATGTGCGAAAGCAAAAATACCTTTATATGTTGGAGCTGATTCAATGGTACAGGATGGTGGTTTCTTAAGTGTTGGAATTAATTATGAAGATTTAGGTAAAGAAACTGCAAATATGGTTGATCAGGTTTTAAAGGGGACAAAGGTAGAAGATATCCCTGTTAAGGTTTTTAAGGAAAATTTAAATATTTATGTAAATGAAAATATATTGAATCAATTAGGTATTCAATTACCTGATGAAATTAAAAATGATAAAGCTTTATCTATGATGAAATAGGGGTTGTTTGTATGAATTTAACGGTTGTTTTAGGAGCTTTGGAGTTAGGGGGCATATTTGCAATTATGTCCCTAGGACTCTATATTAGTTATAAAATTTTAAATCTTCCTGATTTGACAGTGGATGGAAGTTTTACACTTGGATGTGCAGTCAGTGCAGTTTTTACAATTCATTCAATGCCTTATCTAGGTTTAATATTAGCCTTTGTGATAGGATGTATTGCTGGTATTGTGACAGGACTATTAATAACAAAATTGAATATTATGCCATTACTTTCTGGGATTCTTACCATGACAGGACTATATTCAATTAATTTAAGAATTATGGGTGATGCACCCAATATATCTTTGTTTGAATCATCTTCAGTTTTTACACCTTTAGAATTTTTAGCACCTTATGATAAAATCATTGTTATTGGTATGATTGTTTTACTTGTCTGTTTGTTCTTACATTATTTTTTAAGAACACAGTTAGGATTGGCTTTAAGAGCATGTGGTGATAATGAAGATATGGTGAGAGCAAGTTCGATTGATACAGATAAAATGAAAATTCTTGGATTGGCTTTAGCCAATGGTTTTGTTTCTTTAGGTGGAGCAGTTTATGCGCAACATCAAACTTTCTCTGATATTGCTAGTGGAACAGGAATGATGGTTATTGGTTTGGCAAGTATTATTGTTGGAATGACGATTATTAAGAAAGATAAAATTGGTTTTCAATTATTTGCTGTTGTATTTGGTGCTGTTTTCTACCGTGCAATTTTAACAATTGCTTTACAACTTGGTTTACCATCAGGTGATTTGAAATTATTATCTGCAGTGTTGGTTGTTATTGCAATTGCATCAGCAAGTTTCAAAAGGAAAAGGAGACGATCAAAATGTTAGAACTTCGAGATATTTCAGTCATTTTCCATGAAGGAACAGTGAATGAAAAAATCGCTCTTTCAAATATTAATCTTCAATTAGAACAAGGTGACTTTGTGACAATTATAGGAAGTAATGGGGCAGGAAAATCAACTCTTTTTCAAACCATTTCTGGTGCTGTTTATCCAACAGCAGGTGAAGTCATCTTGAATGGTCTTAATCTTACAAATGTTCCTGAATATAAGCGTTCACGTTTTATTGGTCGTTTGTTTCAGGATCCTTTAAAGGGAACTGCTCCCTCTATGACGATTGAAGAAAATCTTTCACTTGCTTCTCAACGTGGTCAGCATTTTAGCTTGGCACTCTTTTCACATAAGCATAGAAATGAAATGATTCAAGCTTTAAAAGAATTAGATTTAGGATTAGAAGAACGTTTAGATACAAAGGTTGGAACTTTGTCAGGTGGACAAAGACAGGCTTTAACTTTGTTGATGGCAACTTATGTGAAACCTGAATTACTTTTATTGGATGAACATACTGCTGCATTGGATCCTAAAACAGCACAAAAGGTTTTAGAAATGACTGCTCATATTGTTGAAGAACATCATATTACAACGTTAATGATTACTCATAATATGGAGGATGCATTAAAATATGGAAATAAAACAATGATTATGAAAGATGGTAAAATTATTGCACTGGTTGAAGGTGAACAAAGGGAAAAGATGAGTGTAGATGAATTGATTCATCTTTATTCAACATCAACTCATGATTATAACGACCGTTTATTTTTAAGATAACAAAAATACGCTACATCATTATGATGTAACGTATTTTTGTTGATTATAAGTAATATTGTTGAAAATAATGAAGACGTATTAAATCACAGATTGTCATAATCTGATAATTAAAATTAATACTATCAAATTTACCTGGAACATAAATAACTTTACAATTAGGTGTTGCTTCAGTTCTTAAATATTTTTTGTTTTGTGTAATAAGGATTTGCTGTGCTTTTTCTATATGAACATCTTCTTTAGATTTTTTAAATCCTTCTAGATAACGTCCAGTGGCACTAATAACAATAGCAACATCTTTTTCATCCATAACAATGGGATCATAACTATGATATTGAATGAAAGGTTTTCCAAATGTAATCATATCCGTTTGTAATTCAATTGCTATAGAAATAGGATAGAGTGCCCCAAATACAACAATTCTTTTGGCTTTATATAATTTCTGACATATATCACTAATGATTTTTTCCATTTCTTCATCAGTACAGTCTTTATCCATATTTTCAATATAATCACGACTATCAGCACCAAGCATTCTGACTCTGATTTGATTTAAACGGGTTTGATGATGATTCACTAATGTTTCTCTAAATTCCTCATATTGATTAAATCCTAATAAGGCAATAAAAGCATACAGTTCTTCTTTTTTAAAACATCCTTTTTCTAAGAACTGTTCTTCACTCATATCTTCCATTTCTAAATAATGAAAAATAATAAATGTACAAATTTTATAATTATAATCATGAAATAATGTTCCATTTAAATATGTTAAAATACGACTTAATAAGATATTCATACAGTGACCTCCTTGATTTCTATTATATCATGAAATGATATAAAAAAGATAAACATTTTTCTTTTTGAAAAAAAATGATATACTGAATCTGGGGTGAATGTAATGATCATAAAAAAAGTAGATATTTCACAAATTGATTTTGTATATAAAAAATATAATCATTCTCTATATGATTCAATTATGAGAATTGGATTCTCTTTTCCAATTCATGTGATTGAAGAAAATGAAAGATATCGATGTATTGATGGACATAAGCGTTTATCTGTCTTATCAGATATACTTCATGTATTTCCTGATTATAAACGTGGTGGAGAAGTTTGTATCTTAATTAAAAATAGTGGGGATGAACGTTCTAATGATTGCTGGAGAGGAAGAAATACACATTAAACCACTTTATCAGATTTTAATGAAGAATCAATGTGGAAATATAAAACAATGTCGAACCCTTATTAAACATCAGTGTGTAAAAGTGAATGGAATTATTGAAACCAATATGAATTATTTGGTTCAACAAGATGATGTTATTGAGGTATTAGATAAAATCATTCATTCTCAGCCATTTGTTTATTATATAATGAATAAACCTAGTGGATATGTCTGTGCAAATCATGATACTCATTATCCATGTGTCACTGATTTATTGGAACGTCATGATTGTCATTGTGTTGGACGCTTAGATAAGGAAACGACGGGTTTGTTATTATTAACGAATGATTCATCAATGATTAAAAAATTATTACTTCCACAGTTTCATGTTGCTAAAAAATATCTTGTTGAAGTTCAAAAGCCTCTTTGTTATGAATTGGTATCTATCTTTTTACAAGGGGTTATAATAGATGGTGCTAAGCAATGTTTACCAGCTGATTTGGTAATTATTGATAGTTATCATTGTTATGTAACTATTCATGAAGGAAAATATCATCAAATTAAGAAGATGTTTTTGTCATGTCAAAACTGTGTGGTGAAGTTAAAAAGAGTGCAATTTGCAGGAATTGATTTAGATGATGAGTTAAAGTTAGGTGAATATCGTGAATTAACAAAAGCAGAATTTCAAAAATTGAAAGAAGTGATGATTCAATAATTTGAGGTTTATAATAAAAATCATGGGAGGATGAGAAGGATGATGTTTTCTAATCATGATTTAAAGAAATTAATAATTCCTTTAATTATTGAACAATTACTGGTTGTGACAGTTGGATTTGCAGATACAATTATGGTTTCAAGTGTAGGTGAATCGGCAGTTTCTGCGGTTTCATTAGTTGATGGAATTAATATTCTGTTAATTAATATATTTGCAGCTTTGGGGACAGGTGGAGCTGTTGTTGCAGCTCAGTTTATTGGACAGGGAGCTCACGAAAAAGCTAAATTTTCTGCTAAACAGCTTATCTTGATTACTGCTATTTTATCAATTATTATTATGATTATTGTTATTGTTTTTAATGGCACATTGTTGCATCTGATTTTTGGAAATGTGGAAATAGATGTGATGAAGAATGCTGAAATTTATTTTTTGTTTTCAGCTATGTCTTATCCATTTATTGCTTTATATAATTCTGGGGCGGCTTTATTTAGAGCAATTGGAAATTCTAAAATTTCAATGATTAATAGTGCCATTATGAATGCTATTAATATTGTTTTAAATGCTCTTTTTATTTTTGGTTTTCATTGGGGTGTTTTTGGTGCAGTCTTAGCAACTTTGATTGCTCGTGCTATTGCTTGTTTGGTTATTTTATATATGTTATCTCATAGTGATAATCCGTTGCGTATTGATGATTTTCGTCATTGGGCATGGGATGGGATTTACATTAAAAAGATTTTATCGATTGGGATTCCTTCGGGATTAGAAAATGGAATGTTTCAATTTGGAAAAATTCTTGTTCAGAGTTTAATTGCGACTTTTGGAACGTATTCAATTGCTGCTAATGCTGTCTCTAATAATATTGCTCAAATGCAGATTATTCCAGGAACTGCTATGGGATTAGCAATGGTGACTGTTGTGGGGCAATGTGTAGGGGCTAATGATTATGCTCAGGCTAAATATTATATTAAAAAAATTATGAAGTTAACTTATGTATCAATGACAATTGTTATTGCTGTTATATTAATGTTGACACCATTTATTTTACCTTTCTATTCTTTGTCATCACAGACAACTGATTTGGCTTATCAATGTATTTTCATGCATGGTATTATAGGAGCGTTTATTTGGCCATTATCATTTACTTTTCCAAATGCTCTAAGAGCTGCCAATGATGCAAAATATACAATGATTGTTTCGGCTCTATCCATGTGGACTTTTCGCTTTTGTTTCAGTTATGTGTTAGGACAATATATGAATTTAGGCTTATTAGGTGTTTGGATAGCAATGTTTATTGATTGGGCAGTGCGTTGTGTGTTCTTTGTTTGGCGTTATCTGAATGGAAAATGGATGAATAGACAATTGGTTTAAGAATTGATATAATGAAAGGGTGAAAATATGAGTTCAGGAATTATTGAAATAGATGTTCATGGAATGAATCAATTTCAGGCAAAAACAATGATTGATGCTGCTTTAAAACGGGCTAATCGAGGCACGTATATGATTCGGATTATTCATGGATATCATAGTGGTACAGCACTTCGAGATATGATTCGCAGTAGGTATCGCTCTCATCCTAAAATCATACGGATTGAACTAGGAATGAATCCAGGAGTTACTGAACTTGTTTTGCGAACACTTATATAGGAGGTAGAATATGGCTGTTTTAGATACAAATGTTTTGGTCAATTATTATTTTGAAGAGATTGCAAAGATTCCTCATGGTTCTTATCATGAAGAAGCAATTGCTGATTATATTGAAAGTATTGCAAATGAGCATGAATTAAAATATTATCGAGATGAAATGCATAATATAGTTGTTTATAAAGAGGCATCTATTGGTTATGAGGATCATGCACCATTGATGTTAGAAGCACATATGGATATGGTGAATGAAAAAAATAATGAGAGTTCTCATGATTTTGATAATGATCCTTTAGCTTTATATGTAGAAGATGGTTTTTTACATGCAAAAGGGACAACATTAGGAGCAGATGATGGTTATGGAGTTTGTTATATGTTGGCTATATTAACAGATAATACATTGAAACATCCTCCATTAGAATGTGTCTTTACTGTTCAGGAAGAAGTTGGATTATGTGGTGCTTTAGCATTTGATGCAAGTGTTTTAAAAGCTAAACGTATGATTGGTTTAGATAGTGAAACGGAAGGAGAAACATGTACATCTTCATCTGGAGGTAATGATTTATTAATTACCAAACCAATTCGTGGAGAAGATAATGATTCGCCTGTTTATGTAATTGAAGTGACTGGTTTATTAGGTGGACATTCAGGAGAATGTATTGATAAAGGAAGAGGTAATGCAAATAAAATTGCAGCGCGTGTTTTGTATCACTTATTAAAGGGTGGTAAAGACATACGTTTAATAGAGATAACAGGTGGTTTAAAAAATAATGCGATTCCACGTGAATGTAGTGTTGCTTTTGCAAGTTCAAGTTCTTTTGAAGATTTATATGAAATGGTTCAGTCATATGAAAGTGATATTAAAAAAGAATTAGAAATCAGTGATCCAAATCTTTCTATCACAATTCATGAAGAAGAATGTGATGTTTGTATTTGTGCTGAAGATAGTGAAGCTGTTATCTCTATTATGTATCTAGCACAAAATGGAATGATTGAAAAATCACAGGCAATAGAAGGTTTAACAACTGTTTCTTTAAATATGGGAGTTGTCAGAACAGATGATGACTGCATAACAATTGATTATTCTATTCGTTCACCACTCCAAAGTATTCGTGAAGAATTATCATTGCAGTTAGAATTGATTGCTTCTATTTATAATGCATATGTCGAAGTTTCTAATGATTATCCAGGTTGGGATTATGATCCTGATTCACAGTTACGAGCACAATTTAAAGAATTTTATTTGACATATACTGGTCAAACCTTAAAAGAAGTTGCAACTCATGGTGGACTTGAAACAGGAGCATTTAAAGGAAAGATTCCAGAATTGGATATTATTACGATGGGACCAAATATGGCTGATATTCATACACCTGATGAAAGATTAGATATAGAATCATTTGTTAAGACTTATCAATTATTGGTTTCATTTATTGAAACTTTGTAGGAATTCTATACATTTAATAAAGGAACTGTTATACTATTTATAACAACATTTTCATGCAGAGACATTTTCCCTTTCAGTCTTTGTATGAAAGTGGAGTAAAAGTCATTGTGCTTTTACTCTTTTCTTTAATGGAAGGAGAATATATGAATTGTCAGATTCGTAAACGTTGTGGAAGTTGTCAATATATTGATATAGATTATTCACAACAATTAATAAAAAAGAAACAATATTGCCAACAATTATTTCCAAAATTACATGTTCATTCAGTAGAAGGCATGGAAAATCCTTATGCTTATCGAAATAAGGTAATTGTTGCATTTAATCAAAAATATGAATATGGGTTATATGAAGAATCATCACACCGCATTGTTCCAATGCAAAAATGTCTTCTTCATGATGAACAAACTCATCAGGTTTTATCAAAAATTCAATCTTTATTCAAAAGATATCATATGTCTATTTATGATGAACAAAAGAAGAGAGGGTTTCTTAAACATGTTTTAATAAGAAGAGCAGTAGAAACAAATCAAACTTTAGTTGTATTAGTTGGAACTGATACTCTTTTTAAAGGATCTAAGAATTTTTGTCAGGAATTGGTTAAAGCATGTCCACATGTTCAATCCATTGTTTTAAATATTAACAAACGACAGACAAGTATTGTTTTATCTCAACAAGAAAAAGTCCTTTATGGTAAAGGTTTTATTGTTGATAAATTATGTGGTTTATCATTTAAGATTTCAGCTCAATCTTTTTATCAGATTAATCATTATCAATGTGAGAAGTTATATGCAAAAGTTGCTGAATTGTTAAAGGCACAGGAAAATCAGATTGTTTTAGATACATATTGTGGAATTGGAACAATTGGTATGAGCATTGCTAAGAATGTTAAACAGGTTATAGGTGTAGAACGTAATCGAGATGCTTATAAAGATGCTTTAAATAATGCCAAAATGAATCATATTGATAATATTTCATTTTATAATGAGGATGCTACAGCATTTATTCAAAAATTAGCCCAATCTTCTCAACATATTGATAGTATTATTATGGATCCTCCTCGAGCAGGAAGTACAAAAGAATTTATTGATGCAGTTGGAATTTTAAAACCTCAAAATGTTGTTTATGTTTCATGTGATCCATCAACCCAGGCAAGAGATTTAAAGTGGTTTCAACAAATTGGCTATCAAGCCAAAGATGTTTATTTATACGATATGTTCCCACATACTGAACATGTAGAGTCAATCGTATTACTATGTAAAAAATAATTTGAGAAAGCCTGAAATAAATAGATATATATTTGATAACTTTATTTATAAGATCGTTATAGGCGATCCTAGTCGAGATAATATCAATATCGTAAAAGTACTTATGCAGAATGCAAATAATAAAAATTTGAACGGCAAAGCAGTAAACTCATTTACGATTGCAGATAGAAATTTATATGTATACAATGATGAAGAAGAGCTGGGTAAAACTGAAGTTACCTTTAAAATAGATGTAGATTTATATTACTAATGCTAGAGAAGCTAAAATAGCTTCTCTAGTTTTTTTATCTATTTTACTTTCTATAAAATAGATTATGGAAAGATTTCCATAATCTATTAAGAATTTGGATGCGTCAGTCAATATATTTGCTGAAAGCATTGAATAATAAGCCCTCCTGCTATAATATGAGTACGGAAGTCTTCGAGGATAAAATGAATATACATGTCTGATGTATCTTTGTTTTGTCCTCTTTTCTTTCATGAAAGGAGATAACTATGCCTAAGATAACGATTTCATTTACCAGAGTCTATTATCATGAGTTATCCAATGATACTGCTCTCGCTATTCAAAATGACATATCACTCTATCAGTCAATGCTTCATAAGTCTTACAGAGAACTCTATCATAACAACAGCATCAACTCCAGATATCTGAAGGATATCTATCATACCAATGACTACTTCCCTTTAAGTGCAATCAGTGAGGCTAAGGGAATACTGAAGTCACAGAAGACCTGGCATCATAAGTCTATATCCATGAAAAAGAAGAAGCTAAAGAAGATTGATCAGGAAGAAAAGTATTTTAATCAGTATAGAATGACCAAGTATACTCTTGTAGCGCTTTCTAAAGCGATTACTCATGGTGAAGTACTTCCACCTGTCTACAGATGCAGGGATATGAAGTGGTATAGTCGTGATCCTCTTCACTGCTACTATAGAAATCAGTATATGCTTCTGTATCTGTTTGAGGTTCAGATACTGAATCCACTGATCAGGTCAACAGGACATAAATTAAAGCAGCTCAGATACAGAAGGACAAGGGTGCTTCGTAGGATAGAAAAACTTGAAAAGAGGATGAAGCAGATTCGCTTTCATAGAAACAGGTATATGAAGATAACAGGAAGAAGTCAGGGCAAATACTGCAACAATCTGTTCAAGTATGATCACGAAAAGAAGACAATGACATATATCGATACCTATCAGAGAAGACATGCCTTTTCACTTGACTTTCCCTATCGCAGGGAAGAACTGATAAGAGTACTGAATCTGAAGCATGCCACAAAGGGGAAGGCAGTGTGCTATACCCTGAAGGATAAAGGTGACTACTTCATTATCAGTGCAGCAATAGAACTTGATGTGAAGTATGAGGGATGCCTGTTTGAAATCACAGGAGGAACAGTTGGAATAGATATCAATAACGACAGNATAAGCCCTCCTGCTATAATATGAGTACGGAAGTCTTCGAGGATAAAATGAATATACATGTCTGATGTATCTTTGTTTTGTCCTCTTTTCTTTCATGAAAGGAGATAACTATGCCTAAGATAACGATTTCATCTACCAGAGTCTATTATCATGAGTTATCCAATGATACTGCTCTCGCTATTCAAAATGACATATCACTCTATCAGTCAATGCTTCATAAGTCTTACAGAGAACTCTATCATAACAACAGCATCAACTCCAGATATCTGAAGGATATCTATCATACCAATGACTACTTTCCTTTAAGTGCTATCAGCGAGGCAAAGGGAATACTGAAGTCACAGAAGACCTGGCATCATAAGTTTATATCAATGAAAAAGAAGAAGCTGAAGAAGATTGAAAGGAAGATGAATCAGGAAGAAAAGTTTCTTAAACGGTATAAAATGACCAAGTCTACTCTTGTAGCGCTTTCTAAAGCGATTACTCATGGTGAAAGACTTCCACCTGTCTACAGATGCAGGGATATGAAGTGGTACAGTCGTGATCCTCTTCACTGCTACTATAGAAATCAGTATATGCTTCTCTATATATTTGAGGTTCAGCATCTCAATAAGCTGATGAAAGCAACACGTCATCGCATCAGGATGCTCAAGTACCGAAAGACAAGAATGGAGCATAAGATAGAAAAGCTTGAAAAGAGGATGAAGCAGATTCGTTTTCATAAAAACAGGTATATGAAGATAACAGGAAGAAGTCAGGGCAAATACTGCAACAATCTGTTCAAGTATGATCACGAAAAGAAGACAATGACATATATCGATACCTATCAGAGAAGACATGCCTTTTCACTTGACTTTCCCTATCGCAGGGAAGAACTGATAAGAGTACTGAATCTGAAGCATGCCACAAAGGGGAAGGCAGTGTGCTATACCCTGAAGGATAAAGGTGACTACTTCATTATCAGTGCAGCAATAGAACTTGATGTGAAGTATGAGGGATGCCTGTTTGAAATCACAGGAGGAACAGTTGGAATAGATATCAATAACGACAGGATATCATTAAGCGAGATAGACAGACAAGGGAATCTGATATACTGTCGTGATTTTCTATTTGACCTTAGCAGTAAGACATCAAGTCAAAGAAAATGGATTATAGAGAACACAGTGAAACAGGTCATCGGATACTGCAGAGAAGTCGGTAAGCCACTGATTATAGAGGAACTGAACTTTGAAAAGAAGAAAAAGGACTTTGAACTGTATAATCAGAATAAGCAGTATCAGAGAATGCTAAGTGAATTCTCATATCGAAAGATCATTGAAAAGCTATACAGTCGCTCATACAAAGAAAGAATAGGAATCAATGAAGTGAATCCGGCGTATACAAGTATCATAGGAAAGTTGAAATATGCCAGACAGAAGGGAATCAGCATAGATAAGGCAGCATCATATGTGATAGCCAGAAGAGGAATGGGATACAGTGAAAGACTGCCATTAAAACAGTATCAGCAAATCAACAAGCCACAACTTACAAGGTGGAGGAACTACAGTCAGCTAGCTGCAGAATGAGTCATAAAAAAATAGCCAGTTCATCATTATGGTTATGATATGAATCAGAGAAAGATTACATGGTCATAGTGAATGAAATGAACTGGCTATTGTATAAAAAGAACTATAGAACAGATTCTCGTCGTACTTACAGACAATGCGTTATCTGATAGACAGGAGGAAATGAGATATAGTTATATTCAGATGGTAAGAAACAATCTGGAGCCTGACTATTGGTCAGGTGGAATTATTGAAAATAATTCCCTTTCTTGTTTTATCATAGGTTTATAAAAATAAATGAATCAGCACTTGATAATAAGTGTAAACAAATTTTTGATATGGTTATGATATCATTGATAGAACTATCTAATAACTGTATAATACTCATATAAATTAGAAGTTGTAGGGAGGATATAAGATGAAAGACTTTGAAAGAATAAATTCATTATTTTCTCTATGTGGCTTAAACTGTGGGTTATGTTCAATGAAATTAAGTGGACATTGCGGTGGTTGTGGATTTGGAAATCAATCGTGTAAAATAGCAAAATGCAGTTTAGAACACAACAAAATTGAATACTGCTTTCAATGTGAAGAATACCCTTGCTCTAAATATGAAAGTATAGAGCTTTTTGATTCCTTTATCACACACAGGAATCAAAAAATAGATATGCTGAAAGCACAAAAAATTGGTATTGAATTTTACAATGCCGAACAAACCGAAAAGTCAAAGTTGCTCAATATACTTTTATCTAATTATAATTCTGGCCGTGAAAAAACACTTTATTGCCTTGCAGTCAATCTGTTTGAAGTAGATGAAATTAAAGAGGTTCTTGCGATGACTGAAAATAACACATATTTATGTGGGAAATCTGTTAAAGAAAAAGCCGATTATGTAAAAAAACAATTACAGGCATTGGCAGAAAAGAATGGTGTTGAGTTGAAGTTGCGAAAGAAATAAATTAGAATTTGGAGTGATAAAAATATTATGCAAACTATTCAACAACAGATCATAGAAGAAATCGCTGATTATTTGAAACCATACAAGGATGAATATACCAAACAACATTTTGAGTTCAAGATAACAGACTTTTGGTTAAGTGATAATATCTATCAAGTCGAAATAAATGGATATCATAAAGATAACTATGATACTGAACAACAAACAGCTTTTCTATTGCTGAGATTTTTTATAAATTTTGAATATAGACAAGTTCAGATAAGTAACATATTTTTACCAGATTTCTTAAGATATCAGGGGCTTGGTAAAAAACTAATTTACGTGATATTTACAATATCGAAAGAAGAACATTATGACCTTTTTATTGTTGATATGGTGAATAGTTTTTACCACAGAATGATAAAAAGAGGTGCACTGCCGTGTGATGATTGTGATGATGCTGTCCAGATTGTCAGCAATACAGAATTGATTTGATCTTCTATTTATTGTGATTTATCTTAGGATGATGATAGAAAAAAGTATACTATATGAAGTATTTGTGTAATCATAGACTTACTAGAGATAAATCACTTCTTGAATCTGCTTATGGATATAAGGATAAAGTCAAATATTTGATCTTCGTGTAGTACTAGACTTTTGGAATTATAAAATTTAAAATATTCCATACCTGCTTAAATAGATTTCATAGAATTATAAGATTTTTCAATCGGTAGTTAAGAATGTTTGAACACTACCAAACATTCGTATTCCTGCAAATCCTCAAGAAAAGCATAGTATCAAATTCAAGTATTAGAAGTTATACAGGCCGGTAAAATCAAGAATCTATGGAGATAAATAATATGCTAACGAAGGAAGCAACACCAGAAGATATTAAGAAATGGAAAAAAATATATAAAGTGCATCATTCTTCAATGTTTCCAAACAGGAAAATAGGAAGTGAAGTAGATAGTTATTTCAAGAGTAGGTATCCTTACCATGTATATAATAATACAAACTTCAAAAAAGCAGTTGAATCAAATATTATAGACAATGAGTATTCACGCTGTAAATTGCTTAATAAAATAAAACCAGATATCAAATGCTAATGTATAGGTGATATTTTGATTGGTATTGATTTAGTAAGTGGAGAGTTTCATGTGGAAAGTGAGGATATACAAAAGATCGTATCCATATATGATGATTTATTTGTGTATCGAGGATTAGATGAAGAAGACTTGAATAATTATTTTTTAGTTGCGGAATACATCAAACTAACACAAAAATAAATTAGAATTTGAGGAGGAGTTATCAATGGGATTGTTTTATGGCTTAAAAAAGGAAAAACTGACAAAGGAACAATGTGATAATTTATTAATTAAGCCTGATAAAGAATATTTAAAATCTCTTATTCAAGATGTAAATAAAAAGTTTGAACAATTTAAATATAGAGATATTGATGAAAATGATTGTGATATATTTTATATTCCAACAAAGAAATTAAGTTATATAGGACTTCAAAGCGGGTTATCAGAAGAAGCGAGATTAAAGAAAAATAACTTACAAAAAGTTACCAAAATTCGTTCTAATTGTAAAAATTATATTCGCTTAATAGAGAAAGATAATCAAATTATTAAAATTGAAAGTATCAAAAAAGGAACTATTGATTCCACATATCTTTCTTATTATGATAAAGGCTATCGCTATTTATTTCCGTACACAAAGACAGGTTATAGATATCCAACATATATTAGCGTAACATATTTTGAGAATGATCAAGTATCAGAGGAATATTTAGTTCAAAAGGACCAAATCGTTTATAGTCGATATAGTAAATGTGATGAAAGTAAAGTTGATTACTATTACATCAATTATGTACCTAATGGGAAATACCCTGTTATAGAAGAAAAGATTGGGTATTATTTACTTGATTCTTTAGAATATGTAGAAAAGGAATATTATGTTTGGATTCAAGATAGACAGCCATAAGTCCCAGCTTAAATAATAATGTTGTTTTAGAAAATATATTTAGCGAGGAGAAAAAATGGAAAAGAAGTTATCTGAAATGAGTTTAGAGGCATTATGGAAACTCTTTCCTATCTGTTTGAGTGAGCATCAACCTTATTGGAAAGAATGGTATACTGATGAAGAAAACTTTTTGAAAAACAGAATTTTAGGAATAGAATGAATAAGCCATATTGGAAGTACGGCAATTTGCTCAATTTATGCAAAACCAATTATTGATATTCTTGTAGAGATTTCAAAAGATTATAAATTATCAGACTATAAAAAAGTGATTATGAAAAATGGCTATATTTGTATGTCTGAAACTTCTGATCGGATATCTTTTGACAAGGGATATACAGAAAAAGGATTTGCGAAGAGAGTGTTTCACCTTCACTTAAGATATATGAAAGATAATGATGAGTTATATTTTAGAGATTATCTCATTGAGCATACTGATATTGCTATTACGTACGAGAAATTGAAATTAGAATTATGGAAAAAATATGAATTCGATAGGAATGAAAGAAGTTGTGTTTTATAGTTTAAAAGGGGAAATAAAGGATTGAGAAGAACTGAGTGACGATGCAATCGCAAAGTGCAATGGAATGAAAGTAAGGTGCTGGTTAAAAGATAATTTACAGAGAGTTGGTTTCGCTGATGTTTTTCGAACGCATGATGATAACGGATATGATGATATGATAAAAAATTATATCTTTTTGTGGACTTTCGATAATTTGGATGAGGATAATCATCAATTGGTGGGAGATGCCAATTCTAAATATGATCAAACATTTATTAAGGTTTATATAGCGGAAATTGAAAAAATTGAGGCTATCTTCTATAGCAATCCTAGATGGAGGGCAAAGCTGACAAACCTTTTTCAGTTTGATTAAATTGTGCATGAAAAAACAGTGAATTCACTGTTTTTGTTGTACTATTAAATTTTAGTACCATCTTCAAAACTCAAAGTAGGAATGATATTTTGCTCCTAAAGCCTCTACTATTTGGCTTAGTTCCTCATCAGTAAATGTCCTACGTTTTAATTTCTGATTAAAATTTGCTGGTGTTGTCCCAATGCGTATGGCTAATTTCCTTTACGAAGTGCCAGCAAGGGCAATTGCAACTTTAATTTGTTTTTCACTTGGCATATCTACATCACCGTTCCATCTTGTAACTTTATGAAAGATAATAAGAAGACAGAGAATTATGAACTCGGATTAAGAGAACGCATTGTGACATAGCGACACTTATCTGGGCTTTTTTTATCTTTTCAGATATGGAAAAGTAGTTAAAATGCTTGATAAAGAATTTCAAAATATTATAATGATATTTGTAAATACTAAATAAGGGTTTAAAAATATTGTTAGGAGGCTGTTATGTATCAAATTACAAAAGCGTATGAGTTATTGTCTGTGGGGTCAAAGGGAACATCTCTTTATGCCCGTTGGGCAAATCAGTGTGAAATAGGATATCCAGAACTCATAGTTCTTTATGCCCTGAACGCAAAGAACAGACTTACTCAAAAGACAATCACAGAAGAATTCGGGCTGATAAAAGCGACAGTAAGTACAGTAATACGTGATTTGAAGAAGAGAGGGCTTATTGTTCTTGAAGCAAGCAAAGAAGATAGAAGAGAAAAACTGGTTGTTTTTACAGAAGACGGAAAAAAGTATGCGGAAAATATCGTACGGCCATTATTGGAAACAGAAGAACGTATTACAAAAAAAATAGGTGATGAACGAATAGAACAGATTATAGACACACTGGATCTTTTTAATATTTTGTTTGAAAAAGAGCTAAAAGTGGTGCATAAGAAATGAGAGAAAGTATGGTAGTGATAGAGACACCCTAATATTTAAGAGAAATGATGTAATGACAAAAAAATGAAAGCGAGAGGAAATTAGTGATGAAATCAGTTTTACTTATAGGACAATCAAATATGGCAGGACGTGGGTTTTTGAATGAGGTTACGCCGATTTATAATGAAAACATTTTTATGCTAAGAAACGGCAGATGGCAAATGATGACAGAACCTATACACTTTGACAGGTCAGTTGCTGGTGTTGGACCAGCGGCTTCCTTTGCACAGGCATGGTGTAACGCAAATAAGGATGAACAAATTGGACTTATCCCTTGTGCGGAAGGAGGAAGTTCCATTGATGAATGGAATAAAGAAGGTGCTTTATTTCGTCATGCTGTTAGTGAAGCAAAATTCGCTATGGAAAACAGTGAATTGATTGCAATTTTGTGGCATCAAGGAGAAAGTGACGGTCGTAGCGAAAAATACAAAAATTATTATCAAAAACTTAATGTTTTAGTTAATTCATTCAGAAAAGAACTGGGAACTTTGGAAATTCCGTTCATTGTTGGCGGTTTGGGAGATTATTTAGGTAAATCTGGATTTGGAAAAAGTTGTGTAGAGTATGATTTAATTAACAAAGAATTACATGAATATGCCGAAAATAATAAGAATTGTTATTTTGTAACAGGGGAAAAACTATACTCTAATCCAGATGGTATCCATATTAATGCGGAGTCTCAAAGAAGATTTGGCATTAGATATTTTGAAGCTTATCAGACCAAATCCAATATCATCGAGCCATTAGAGAATGAAGTGAATATAGTAAAGGAATTGTGTGAAAGAGAATACACTATTGCGGAGAAAAGATACATAACACTAGAACAATTTACCTTAGGAAAAGGTTCTATGGAAGAAGTAATGAATTTTTTAAAGTAAAAGATATAACTTCTAGTTTATATAGGAAACAAGCTGAAAATCTCATAAACTGCTGGAGTGAACTTTATAAGCTCCCGTTATCTAATAGGTGAAATATTTGCCTTAAATCTTTTTAAAACAAAATCACAACTTGAAACATTTGGAACTTTTGCTGAAATTCTAATCATTATTGGAATAATTATCACAATTACCCTTACAAAGATATTAGCAGTTACTACAGTGCAATTGATAATAATACTTACTTTTGGTAGTTTTGTATGGGATTTGGTATCATTCTAAAAATTAGAAAAGCGATTATTGCGTTTGAAGATTAATAAATCATGATCTAATTAGTTCAACTATTGAATAAAGCATATGTTACTATACGAAAGTGCTTTGTAATACTATGAGAAAGAAGGCATCGAAAATCAGTATGGATGACTTAAAAATCAATGTCTGAATTATTTAGCTGTAAGCGTAGATAATACTTCACTTCATTAAAAAATATTTAAAGAGCATGAATCAGAAAAAGAAGCAGTTACCGAGGAATACTCGACAACTGCTTCTGATGGTAAAAAATACAGCATGAAATACTATAAATTTAGGAAGATTGCTCAATAAGAATAGATAAATCATATCATGTAGGTGTTGAGGGTATGAAAGAGCATATTACAGCCGTAAGACAAACATATCCAGACTTGAAAATGACAATAATTCGACAGTATAGTGATGGAGATTATATTATTTCTGAATTTATCGCAGAAGGAACACATAAAGGCAAATGGCTAGGAATGAAACCAACTGGAAAGAAATTAACTTTTACAGGAGTAGATGTAGATAAAGTTATTGATGGAAAAATTGTTGAGCATAGCGGTGCTATGAATACTTTTGAAACATTGTTTGAAGAAGAAATTATCAAACCCGCATAGCAATAAATCCCAGTTTGTCTATGAGTGCTATATTATGGAGGTTGAAGAATGAGTAGAATTACAGATGAAATTCAGCGTGCAAAGGTTAATAAGATAGTGGTACCTACTGAACTCAATGATCATGATATTATCAGAGGAGTATATGGTATTTTCACTAAAAAAGATGATTAAAGCATATATATTTACATTGGCAGAACCATTATTCGAGTTTTGGAGAGAGTTGATTATATTGGTGACAACTTTTATTGTGATACAAGTATATTTTGTAAAGAGAATAAGGACAATTAAAATAATTTGTTTAGAAAAATGGAGAAAACAGTTTGGTTAAATTATTTAAAAGTATAAAATTGTTTAGAATCAATTGAGGGGATGATATTTATGGATGAACAGTTATTTAAAATATTGAAAAAGATCTACAATAAAAAAAGATATATCAAGGATGAAAAAGGTAAATATATTGCTATAGAAAATGGAGATATATTTGATAGTACAACATGTAAGACAATATATTCAACAGATATTCTTTCGTCTAAAGAAATGCTGTATTTAAATCAGAGTGGCTATGTAGTAAATGAGATTGTATATGCTACACATGATGAGACAATCCATAAATTAAAAGAGATTATTCAACATCCTCATTTATCATTAGATAATCTATTAACTGCATACATTGCAGGATTCGGTAGTTTTCCAAGAGGGAGGCAACCTATATTAAGTTATTTGTTTGCAAGGGCTGTTCCTATTCACACGTTTTGTAAATCATCTAATGGTAACATTTGTGAAATTTGTAGTTTAGAGAAGGAATATTGGGTTCAAAAAGGAGAAGAAATATTCCGAAATTACTGGGGTTATTCATGGAATGAAATACCTTCTACTTTTTATTATGATTTAGTTGAATTTTCTAAATTAGATCCTATAATTGCCACAGAAGAGGATTATCGTATTTTTTATTCAGTAATTGATATGATACGTCATGCACCAAAAGGAGAAACGCCTGGACAGTTAGAACAAAGAATAAAAAAAGCAAAACTTATTCTTAAATGTGAAAAATATAGACTACGAGGACAGCTCATGACTTTAGCTGAACTTGGAGTGATGCCTAACCAATATATACCACCCTTGTTTGATGAGTTTACAGACTCTAAGACCTATTATAAAGTTAATAAGAAGATTCATGGTAGTCCTCGCTCAGACATAGTTCTTCCATTAAGCGCATGGCGTGGTGAGAATGGTATTTGTGAAAAAAGATTTGAGGAATTATTTGGAACGAGATAAAATCATTTTATGATTGATATATATTTTTTACTAATGTGAAAGAACTGTTTAATTAGGGGCAAATCTCAACATTTTCTTAGAATTAATTATAGTTGTTGAAAATATGTCTTAGATTGCCTTAATAACAAAGCTATTGTATAGAGTCATTTAATGCAATATAATATACTTATAAAAAGAAATGAGGTGCAAAAGAATGTGTGGAGGAATTATTGCTCAAAAGATTGTAATCGCCCATGTTAATCAATAATAATCAAATTAACATGGGAGGAAAGAGAAAATGAAAGAAAATAAATATGATAATGAAGCCTTTTTTAAAAAATATAGTGAAATGAATAGATCACAGAATGGTCTAAAAGGAGCAGGAGAATGGTCAGAACTGCAAAAAGTTTTACCTGATTTTAATGGAAAATATGTTCTTGATTTAGGATGTGGCTATGGATGGCATTGCATGTACGCTGCTCAAAATGGTGCTAAATATGTTTTAGGTACTGATATATCACAAAAGATGTTAGATATTGCTTTAAAGAAAAATCATCATCCAAATATTGAATATCAGTGTATAGCAATGGAAGATATACAGGGCTTAGAAAACAGTTTTGATATTGTTTTAAGTTCACTTGCTTTTCATTATGTTTTTGATTATGAACAGTTGATCCAAAACATACATGGCTGGTTAAAACGATTAGGATATCTTGTGTTTTCTGTAGAACATCCAGTATTTACTGCCCAAGGAAAACAAGACTGGTATTATGATGACGATGGGAATATTATGCATTTTCCTGTTGATCATTATTTTTATGAAGGAGTCCGTCATGCTCAGTTTTTAGGTGAAGAGGTCATAAAGTACCATCGAACTTTAACAACGTATTTCAATACACTGTTAGTGAATGGTTTTGAAATATTAAATATTATTGAACCACAACCACCAAAAGATATGATGAATATTGAAGGTATGCAAGATGAAATGCGAAGACCAATGATGCTTATTGTTTTAGCACAAAAGAAATAACAATGAAAGATATCACAAATGATATCTTTTTATATGGATTTTTGCACCAAATTTTGTTAAAATGTGACAGATGATTGAGGAGGGAATGCATATGACGAGTTTTGCTATGATTCCTATTATTGCGTTAATTTTATATTTATTTTTATTTATATCGCTTTTAGTTGTCAAAAAGAATGAAACAATACATTCTTTTATGAAATTACTTTTGGTTATGATTGCATGGACAGCAGGATCGTTTTGTATGCGATTAGGTTTGTTTCCTTCTATTGAATTTTGGTTCCATTTTTCATTAATTGGTATCTTATTGTTTTTACCAATTTTATCTTGTTTTATAAAAAAATACTTAAATTTAAAACAATCCTATTTTCAACAAGGTATTGTTGTAATCATTGTTATATTATGGGCTGTTAATTGCTTTTATCCAATTTTTATAGAAACACCCCAACTTATCAATGGAAAGTATGTTTATCAATTTTCCTGGTCAATATTGGTTTTATTTTTGGTTTTAATGATTTCTTTATTACAACTTATTTATAGAATTTATATGGCTAAGAAAAAAAGAATGATTGATTTAAAACAGCTTGTTCCTATTTTTGTAGGTTTATCATTTTTATTAGCTGGTCATTTGTGTTTATTGATTCCTTTTTTTAGTGGTTTTCCAATTGATGTATTGAGTGGTATCCCAATGGCCATTTGTTTATTCTCTGCATTATATAAGGAAAGATTATTTCAATTAAATCTTTTGGTTTCACGAGTTAGTTGTTATTATATTTCAACAATTATTGTTATGCTTCTTTTTTATGAAATTATTCCACTATTAGAAAAATCAATTAAAAATGCCATAGCCATAACTGATACTCAAGTAACACTCTTTATTTCTTTGATTGTTATGATTGTGACAATCTTAACATATAGTCTTTTACATCATTTGTTTGATTATGTTTTTGGAAAAACAGAAGTTATTCAAAGTCAATGTTTGAGTTTGTTTACAAAGCATGTTTCCCAATTAATGAGATTAAATGAAATTGTTGATGAATTAGATATGGCATTAAAAAATGGACTGCAAGTTGAAGAAACATATATTTATTTTCATGATGGAGATCGTTATGTTTTAAAAAATAAAGATTTATCGATGGAAATTCAATTCAATGATCAGTTATTACAACTTTTTTATCAAAAAGATTATTGTCTTATGATGAAAGAATGCTCTTTTTATATGGAAGATTCCATACTTCAATGGATGCAACAACATCATATAGAATGTTTGTTTTTAATTAGTGATAATAAAAAGAATATAGGTCTTATTGCTTTGCCTAAAAAAATATCAAAAGAAAAATATACATATAAAGATATAAGTTTTTTAAAGTCACTGTGCTCAGTTGGAATGATTGCTATTGACAATGCTGAACTTTATGAGCAGACTTATTTAGAAGCGAGAAAAGATTATTTGACAGGTGTCGCAAATCGTCGGAGATTATTTGAGGTTTTGGAAGCTTGTGCGCATCAACAATTATTTGCTTTTGGTTCTTTTGTTATGGTGAGTGTGGATGATTTTAAACTCTATAATCAATTATATGGTGATGAAGCCGGGAATGTTGCTTTAAAAAAAATTGCGCAGACTATCCAAATGTGTATAGGGGTAGATGATTTAGTGGCAAGATATAGCAGCAAGGTCTTTGCCGTTATTTTACCTGGGAAGACAGCACAGCAGGCTTATGATATTGCTGAAAAATTTTCTTATAAAATTACCCAATTAAACAAGGGACATGGTGAGGAAGCAATGAAGGTTTTAACTGTGAGTTGTGGTATTTCTTGTGGTGATTGTATTGATGATGGTTTTGAAAAAGTGTTGCATCAGGCTGATGAGGCTCTTTATTATGCAAAACAGATTGGAAAAAACAGAATTGAAATTTATAATAAGGGGAAAATACAAAAAACTTCTTTGGAACTTACTCATTCATCATCTTATATGTCCACTGTCTATGCATTGACAGCGGCTATCGATGCAAAAGATCATTACACCTTTAGTCATTCTGAAAATGTTGCTTATTACGCACAAGAACTTGCCAAAGCTTATGGAATGAACGAAGAAGGGACGCATATTGTCTATGAGGCTGGTTTATTACATGATATTGGTAAGATTGGAATTGATGAAAGTATTTTAAATAAGCCTGGAAAATTAAGTCCAGAAGAATATGAGGAAATGAAGAAACATGTCGAATTATCAATTGGCATTATTCGTCATCTGCCTTCATTAGATTATGTTATTCCAGCAGTGATTGGACATCATGAACGTTATGATGGAAATGGCTATCCTCGCAGAATATCCGGTCAGAATATTCCTTTAATGGCACGTATTTTGACGATTGCTGACTCTTTTGATGCAATGATATCAAAACGTTCTTATAAACCTAAAATGAGTGTTGAAAAAGCTTTATTAATTTTAGAAAAAGAAGCAGGACATCAATTTGATCCTCAACTTGTTGAAGTTTTTATCAAGATGGTGAAAAATAAAGAGATTGATATAAAATAATAAGAAATGTTTTTATAAAAATAAGCATAAAAAGGTGTACAAGCTTAGGCAATTGTTATATAGTATTAAAAGTATAATTAAAAATCAATCAGGAGGTTGAAAAATGATTGAAATATTGAAAGCTATCTTATTTGGTATCGTTGAAGGTATTACAGAATGGTTACCAATTAGTAGTACGGGACATATGATTTTATTAGATGAATTTATAAAATTAGATGTGAGTGCAGATTTTTATAGTATGTTTCAGGTTGTCATTCAATTAGGTGCTATTATGGCTGTTGTTGTTTTGTTTTGGAATGATTTCTTTCCATTTGGAAAGAAAAACAATAAACAACCTATGTCACAAACAGGAATTTTATCATTTGTAAAAATGGATAAGATTATCTTATGGTTCAAAATACTTGTGGCATGTGTTCCAGCTGCTATTGTTGGAATCTTGTTTGATGAACAGTTAGAGGCTTTGTTTTATAATTATCAGACAGTATCTATTGCTTTGATTGTTTTTGGGATTGCCTTTATTGTTATTGAGAATCGTAATCAGGGACGTCAATCACATATTAATACTTTAACTGATCTCACTTTTAACACAGCTTTTTTAATTGGGATTTTCCAACTTATTGCAGCTGTTTTTCCAGGGACATCACGTTCGGGTGCTACAATTGTTGGAGCTTTATTATTAGGAGTCTCTAGAACCGTTGCTGCTGAATTTACGTTCTTTTTAGCAATTCCAGTTATGTTTGGTGCTTCTTTGCTAAAAATTGTTAAATTTGGTTTTGTTTTTACAAGTCAGGAATTGATTATTTTGGTGATTGGAATGATTGTTGCGTTTATTGTTTCAGTCTTAATTATTCAATTTTTGATGAGTTATATTAAAAAACATGATTTTAAAGTTTTTGGATGGTATCGTATTGTTTTAGGATTAATTGTTTTAGGATATTTTATATTTTTAGGCTAACACGATAAATAATCGTGTTTCTTTTTTTATAAATCATGTAAAATAAAAGAAGGAGGGAATAAGTTATGGCTAAATATGTTAAAGAATTTGAAGGTGATTATGATCAATTTATTGATTATTTAAAAAAACGTATTCTTGAGGGAAGTCTATCTGTTAATCTTGAAGAATCACAAAAAACAGTTATTAATGATGTCACATGTACAGTTCTTGTTTATGAACGATATAGTTATTCAGGGGGTAATCGTGTGAGCATGAATATTACTATATTAGGATATCAGAAGCATATTCATATAATAGGGGTGAGTGCTGGTGGGAGTCAAGCGACTTTTTTTAAGATAAATACATTTGGTGAGGAGAGTTTTTTAAAGACGTTGATTTATCCAGTCGAAGAATATATTGAAAAGTTTACAAAACATGCGAAAGGAATTTAAAATGATAAAAGAACAATTTCAACAATCATATCAACAAATCAATCAAAAATGTATACAACTTCAAAAACAATCTAATCAGTTTGCGTTTATGCGCTTTGGAATAATTGTTTTGATGATTGTCTGTTTGTTAGTTGGATATTTTCAAACAAAACCATTTTTATATATTTTTTCAATACTTGGTATTTTTGTATTTGTTTTTATGGTTTATCATCACAATCACATTAAAAAAGAATTGTTATATCAACAAGCTCTGTGTTTAACATATCAAAATCATCTTAAAAGAATTAATAATCAATGGCATGAATTGATAGATACAGGTGATGAATTTATTGATGAGAAAAGTTATAAAGCTATTGATTTAGATATCTTTGGGAAACACTCTTTATTTCAGATGATAAATGTTTCTTTTACCCAAAAAGGCAAAGAGACACTTGCTGCGCTTTTAAATGATGATCATTCAATTGATAATGTGTTAATGCATCAACAAGCAGTACAGGAGTTAGCTTTGCATGAAGATTTTGTTTTAAAATTAGAAACATTAGGCAAAATGATTCCCCATCAAAAAGAAAAAATCATTAAACGTTGGCAAGAAGAAAGTTGTCATCTCAACATTTCATCAATAACACCACTTATTTTTATTGTTTCATTGCTGACCTGTTTAGGTTTAATAGGGGTGTGCTTTTCAATTGCTATGCCTTATAGTCAAGTTGTCTTAGAAATTGGCGCTGTTTTTCAGTTAGGATTTGCATTTTTATATATTAAAAAACATCAGGAATTATTCGAACCCATTGTCTATTTAGGAAAAGGTTTAGAAAGTTATGCACATATTTATGCACATATTCACAATCAAACATTTCAATGTGCATATCTTCAAGAATTGCAAACACAAATTTGTATTGAGGGTCGTGCTTGTGAAGGAATTGAAAAACTTTTAAAAATATCTCAGAGAGTGAATTATCGTCAAAATATTTTTGCCTTTGTTATTTTGAATGCATTTGGCATGTTTGATTTTGTAGTTAGAAATCAATATGCAAAATGGCTCAATGATTATGGTTCATCTATTCAAACATGGTTTGATGGGTTGGCAAAGCTTGAAGCTTTGATGAGTTTAAGTGTATTGAAAATTGATGATTTTCAAGTTAGTGTTCCACATATATGTCATGAAAAAACTTTATCTTTTCAAAACGTTAGACATCCTTTGATTGCTAGTGATAAAGTTGTTGGTAATGATTTTGTGATGGATGAATCATTGTGTATGATTACAGGATCGAATATGTCAGGGAAAACGACTTTTATGCGTACAGTCGGTCTGAATTTAATTCTGGCATATGCTGGTGGTTATGTTTTTGCTGATGAAATGGCATGTTCATGTATGCATATTATGACTTCTATGCGTGTTAAGGATAATGTTGAAGAGGGTATTTCTACTTTCTATGGTGAATTGTTAAGAATTAAAGATATGATAGAATATGCTAAAAAGAAAGAACCAATGATATGCTTTATTGATGAAATCTTTAAAGGAACAAACTCACTAGATCGTATTGCGGGCGCACAGGCAACGATAAAAAAATTATCATTACCTTATGCCTATACCTTTTTAACAACACATGATTTAGAGTTAAGTCATATGAAAGCACAGAATTATCATTTTGATGAATATTATCAAGATGAACAAATATGTTTTGATTATCGTATTAAAAAAGGACCATCGCAAACAACAAATGGACAATTTTTATTAAGACAATTAGGTATTTTGGATGATTTTATTTCATAAGATATAATCGTTCTTTGACTTAAGGATTTACATTTTTATGAAATTGGTATAGACTTTATGCATCAAAAGAAAATCTATACCAAAAGAATAGGGGGAATAGTTATGGAAGAAAAAACAATGCGTGATATGTTACATTTGACTTTTGGTGAGGAAGTTGGAAATGCTGTTAGTCATGGGGTTATGGCACTTTTATGCTTAGGTTTTTTACCGTTTTCAGCAGTTTACTCTTATTTGCGTGGTGGGATAGTTCGCTCTGTAGGTGTTTCTATCTTTATTATATGCTTGTTTTTGATGTTTTTAATTTCAACCATTTATCATAGTATGGATTATGCTACAGAACAAAAATATGTTTTTAGAAAACTTGATCATATTTGTATTTATTTAGCCATTGCTGGAAGCTATACGCCAATTGCTTTGTGTGTTGTCAAAGGTTGGGTTGGTATCCTGATTTTGGTTTTAGAATGGGGTGCTGTTTTGGCTGGAATTCTCTTGAAATCCATTTCTAAGAAGTCTTATCCAGTTCTTTCAACAACAATATATCTGGTCATGGGATGGACTGCTGTTTTCTTTATTCAGCCTTTATTAAATCATGCTTCACTTCTTTTTTTAGCATTGATTGTTTTAGGTGGTGTTATGTATTCAGCAGGGGTATTCTTTTATTCAAAGCATAAAAAGTATTTTCATTTTATTTGGCATTTGTTTATTAATGTAGCAAGTATTCTGCATTTTATAGCCATAGTCTTTTATATGTAAAAAAAGAATAACGAGGTTATTCTTCAATATCTTGATAATAGGTATCCAGCAGCTTTTCAGCGATTGTTTTGTATTGATTGCTGATGGCACAAAGTAATAAAATCATCATTGTTAATTGATCATGATCATCAAGATTTATATTATTTTCATGGATGAATTCCTGAATAGAAGTTGTTACACAATGTGACAACTCTTTTTTATCTTCTAAAAACTGATTGTAGATAGGTTCTATTTTTTCAGTACTTTCATGATAAGGCTGTAAGACTTTTTTGATTTCTTGAATAGAAATGGTATTTTTTAGAGAATAGATTAATAACATTTGTAGAATATGATCTTTCGAATATTTCTTTCCTTTAATAGGTTTTAAAAGACCTTCTTTGGAATAATTATTAATCATTGTTTTGGTTAAAAGTTTATCATCTTCATATCTTTTATTATCAGCTAGATTAATATCAAAGAGTGTCATAATCTGATCCATATAAAGATCTAATGAAGGGATATCTTGAGCTTTTAAGTCACTGATATTTTCAACTTTTATGAGAATATCATCAAATGTATTATTGTTCATAATTTCACCTCATATTATATCATACATGATTTTAAAAAAAATAACAACATCTCGTTGACATTTATATAAAATAGAATATAATAAATATGTAATATAGTTATCATTACTATATAAAAAGGAGTTGAAAACATGAAAAAGTTATTTCAAAAAGCTATGGATCCAATAAGCAGTGAAACACATTTTATTGGTGCTTGTTTATCTGTGGTGGGATTATTCATAATGATATTTGTTGGTATCAAACGTGATACTGCACCCTTTGTGATGGGGGCTGCGACTATATTTGGGATTTCATTAATTGCATTGTATAGTGCAAGTTGTATTTACCATTATTTTCAGGGAAGTCAAAAAATAAAAACAATTTTAAGAAAATTAGATCATTCAATGATTTATGTCTTAATTGTTGGAACTTATACACCGGTTGCTGTTTATTGCATGTCAGCACCACATGTTTATTATTTTTTAGGAATTTTGTGGACGATTGCATTGATTGGTATTGTTGTTAAGGTTTGCTGGTTAAATGCTCCTAGAGCGATTGCTACGGCTATTTATCTTATTTTAGGATGGGCAATTGTCTTTGATTTTCAGTCATTTGGTGGGATTCCAGGAAATTGTTTATCATTAATTGCTGCTGGTGGAATTGCTTATTCAATTGGTGCATTTATCTATATTTTTAAAAAACCAAATTTAACAGAGCGATTTGGTTTTCATGAACTGTTTCATATTTTTGTGATGCTAGGATCTTTCTTGCATTATCTGGCTATTCTTATCTATGTTCTTTAAAAGCACAAATGTGCTTTTTTTCTTTGCTTTATGTCGTGAATTTGCTTATAATAGAAACAGGTGATAAAATGAGAAAAATAAATTTAACATATAAAAATATATTATTATATGTCATATCGTTTGGTATTATTGTGGGAGGCGATCAGATTACAAAGATTATTGTTGATCATACGCTTTCATTAGGAGCAAGTTATTCTATTATAGATAGTTTCTTCTATTTTACATATTCCCATAATGATGGTGCAGCATGGGGAATATTTTCTGGAAAACTGGAATTGTTCTTTGTTATTGCTATTGTTGCAGCCGTTGGACTGATTTATTATTTTATTCAATCTG
Organism: Candidatus Stoquefichus sp. SB1; assembly: GCF_001244545.1. Taxonomy (NCBI): domain Bacteria; kingdom Bacillati; phylum Bacillota; class Erysipelotrichia; order Erysipelotrichales; family Erysipelotrichaceae; genus Candidatus Stoquefichus; species Candidatus Stoquefichus sp. SB1. The sequence continues at coordinate 212,294 of NZ_LN852693.1, forward strand.
AAGCTTATCAAAAGTTAACAAGGTTTGGAATTGTTTTGATTTTTAGTGGGATGATTGGAAATTTAATTGATCGTGTTTGTTTGGGTTATGTTAGAGATTTTATTGATTTTATTATATTTGGTTATGATTTTCCTATTTTTAATGTTGCTGATATGGCTATTACAATAGGGTTTATCTTGGTCATTATAGAAGTAGGAATAGAGGAGTATAAAGCATGGAAGATATCAAAATCAGAATTATAGAAGAACAGTCGGGAAAGCGCATTGATAAAGTTTTAGCTCAAATGCTTCCTGATTTTTCAAGAACACAAATTCAACAGCTGATGACAGGCGGTCATGTTTGTGTTAATGATAAAGTTGTAAAAGCAAGTTATAAAGTTGAAAATCAAGATGAGGTTTTGGTTCATATTCCTGAACCAGAGAGTTCAGATATTTTACCAGAAAATATCCCTTTAAAGATTGTCTATGAAGATCAGGATGTCATTGTTGTTGATAAACCAAGTGGGATGATTGTTCATCCTTCAGCTGGGATTTATACTGGAACATTGGTGAATGCACTCTTATATCATTGTCAGGATTTATCTGGCATTAATGGTGTAATGCGTCCGGGAATTGTTCATCGTATTGATAAAGAGACAAGTGGTTTATTGATGGTTGCTAAAAATGATATGGCCCATCAAAGTCTTAGTGAACAATTACAGGAACACACGGTGACACGACGTTATTTGGCATTGGTTCATGGTTTGATTCCTCATGAATTTGGACGTATTGAAGCTCCGATTGGACGTGATCCTCATGATCGTCAAAAAATGACATGTACTGATAAAAATGCAAAAGAAGCAATTACAAATTTTAAGGTTCTTGAACGTTTTAAAGATATGTCTTTAGTTGAATGTCGTTTGGAAACGGGTCGTACACATCAAATCCGTGTACATATGCAATATATTGGTTATCCTGTTTATGGTGATCCACAATATGGATTAAGACGTGATGATACGACGCATGGACAATATTTACACGCCAAAATTCTTGGATTTATTCATCCAAGAACTGGAGAAGAAATGTATTTTGAAAGTGATTTGCCAGATTATTTTGAAGAAAAATTAACAGAATTACGCAATCAAATGGAGTAGGAGGTAAGAGGATGTCTAAAGTCATTAGTTGGGATCAGTATTTTATGGGAATTGCGAAGTTATCAGCGTATCGTTCTAAAGATCCAAATACTCAAGTTGGTGCATGTATTGTAACACCAGAACATAAAATTGTTGGTGTAGGATATAATGGACTGCCTTGGGGTTGTGAAGATAATGAGTTTCCATGGGCAAATAGAGATGGTGATATGTATGATACCAAATATCCTTATGTTGTTCATGCTGAATTAAATGCCATCTTAAATAGTACTCAAAAACTACATGGATGTCGTATTTATGTATCTTTATTTCCTTGTCACGAATGTGTAAAAGCAATTATTCAAAGTGGAATACAGGAAATTGTTTATGAAGATGATAAATATAGTGATACACCTAGTGATAAAGCAGCAAAACGTATGTTGAATGCGGCTGGAGTACGTTATACAAAAATGGAAAAATTTGATATTGAAATCAAATAGGAAGTTTCTGACTTCCTTTTTTAAAACCTTTCAATTTGGACAAAATAAAAAAGAATGGATAGCCATTCTTATTGATCTTCAATGAGCGCTTTAACTCTTTTGGTATTTGTAAAATTAAGTTTAGCAACCTTCATCAACATCTTTTCGCCATATTTAGTGGCAATCTTTGCAGCGATAGTATCCACAGCTGTGCTTGTACCTCGACAGAGATTCATTTTTAGACTTTTGGTCATATTTGCATAATACTGTAGATAGGCATAGCGAGAAAGGATTTCAGCAGCGACAATTGCCATATATTTCTTTTCAGCATCTGATTCAAACATTAAGTCTTTGACAACTATAACTTCATTTTTAAGATAGTTAAAATATGTTTTTGGAGAAACAAATTGATTGATCACCTTGACCTTTACATTTTGCTTGACTTTTTGCATTACATTAACTGTAGCCTGATTGTAAAGCTTTGCTTTAATATTTGCTTGATTGAAACCTTCTTGAACCATTTTGTTATAATGTGAATTATCTAAAATTAATAGACTATAAACCAATTTGTCTTTAATTAATTTTGCACAATTCACAATATCCTGATTAGAAAGATGAGCCATATCATCAATATTCAATTCTTTTAATAATTCAACATCATCTTCTGTCACATAACATGCGACAACACAAATAGGGCCAAGATAGTCAGCTGAACCTGTTTCAGCACATCCAATATGATGAAAAGGGAAAACATCATCAACATTAGATGTTAAATTTGCGAGTTCTTTCGCTACTTTTTTAGACCAGTGTTTGGCTTCCTGCAAGGCATTTTGTCCGCTTAATTCAACTGTTCCATCAATTTTTGCAATGATATCACAACCAATAGCATGCGCTTTAAATATAAGGTTTGTGTCATCAACTGGAACCATTTGGCTATCATAATATTTTTTCATTTTCTCCAATGTACTATCTTTCACTTTAAGTATAATTGGTTCCACGATAATCACCTCATTATTATTTTAACATAATTTTGTCAATTTTGACAGAACAATTTTCAAATGTTATAATAACTAAGTTTATAAGGAGGATTTTATTTTGAATTTCCAAATGATTGATCTTATTTTTGTCGTTTTTTTCATATTTATGGCAATTGTTGGCTATATAAAAGGTTTTGTAACAAGATTATATGATTTTGCAGGGACAATTATTGTTTTGTTTTTATCATATTTTTTGGCAAAACCAATGTCTTCTATTATAATGATATATAAATATGATACAACTGATGCTTTTGCATCTATGGTAGGTCAAATGATTAATCAGATCGTTGTTTTTGTTATCTTATTAGTTGTTTTGATGATTATAAAAAAATTATTAGGTCTTGCAATTAAACCAGTGTTAAAAGGTTTGATGCAGACATTCTCATTAACTTCTTTTGTAGATAAAGTTTTAGGGTTAATATTAAGTGTTATAGAAAGTTTGATTATCGCTTATTTGGTTCTTGTTTTTGCTGTTATTCCTTTTGTGAATAATGGAGCAGCTATAATTCAAGATTCCTTTATAGCAAGTCGCATTATTCAATTGGTTCCTGATGTGAGTCAATCTGTCATGGATATGAGTCAGTATTTAAAAACTGATCAGAATACCCAGTTTGATTCTCCTGAAACATTAACAAAATTGATGTTATCAGCAATAGATATGAATCTCATTGATAGTCAGCAGGCTGAAAAAATATTATCTGAAAATATTTTGAATCAGCTCAATGAAAAAAATATCACTTTAACACCAAAACAAAAACAGCAAATTGAAGTAATTTTAGAAGAATCTGGATATTCCAAAAATGAACTTATGGATATCCTAGGAAAAATAAATGTGAGTGGTGAATAATGAAAACAATATATGAAACATTAGAAATGAATGAAATCAAACATCAAATCCAAAACTATTGTGCATCTTCTTTAGGAAAGAAGAAAATTGAGAAATTGGAACTTTTTGATGATATTGATGATTTAAATGAAGCATTAGATAAAGTTGATGAAGCTATGAAATTGGTATCCATTCAAGGGAGAATGCCGCTTGGTGGATTAAGTGATATTTCACTCTATTTAGAGAAAGCAAATCGGGATGGGATATTGCAAGGTGAAGAACTTTTAAAGTTCCTTAATCATCTAGAGTGTATTCAAAACGTAAAGAATTATTTATTATCAAGTGAAGTTGAAACAATTTATTTACAAGAGTTAAGTGATGGATTGGTTGAACATCCTCATCTGATGAATGAAATCAGAAGATGTATTTTGCCTGATGGTCAGGTGAGTGATCAGGCAAGTCCTACTTTGAGTCATTTAAGAAAGCAAATGAGACAAATTCAATCACAGATTCGTTTAAAAATGGATTCTTTGGTCAAAGATTCTCAAGAGATGCTTTCTATTGATCAAATCACAACCAAAAATGATCGTTTAGTATTGCCTGTAAAAGCAGGATATAAAAGTCAGGTAAGTGGATTAATTCATGCTCAAAGTGCGACTGGACAAACGCTTTATATTGAACCTGAGGTTGTCGTTGGTATGAATAATCAATTAAGTGTATATCAAAGTGAAGAAAATGAAGAGATAGCCCGCATTCTTTATGAGTTATCACAAATTGTAAAAGGGCATTATTATCATTTTCGTTTTAATTTAGAAATTTTAGAAGAACTTGATTTTATTTTTGCAAAGGCACAATATGGTTATTTGCATCACTGTTGTCGTCCAACAGTTGAAGAAAATGGAGAGCAAGTGACTTTAAAGGAAGCACGTCATCCTCTTATTGATGAGAAGAAAGTGGTAGCAAATGATATTATTTTATCTCAACATCGTATGTTATTGATTAGTGGAAGTAATACAGGTGGAAAGACAGTAACACTTAAGACCGCTGGATTATTATCTTTAATGGCAATATGTGGAATGCCAGTTCCTTGTTTAGAAGCATGTATTCCTTTGTTTGATAATATTTATGCTGATTTGGGAGACGAACAGTCAATTGAACAATCGCTTTCAACATTTTCAAGTCACATGATGAAAATTATTGATATTTTAAAACATGCAACTGATAAGAGTCTGGTTATTTTAGATGAAGTTGGTTCAGGTACTGATCCTCAAGAAGGAGAAAGTTTAGCAGAAGCCATCTTAACGCGTTTTATTGAAATGGGAACTTTTGTTTTAGCGTCTACACATTATGGAAAATTAAAGACATTTGCTAAAGAACATCCTGAAATTTTAATGGCAGCTGTTTCTTTTGATTTAGAAGCAATGCGACCAACTTATCATTTGAAACTTGATAGTGTCGGACAATCATATGCAATAGAAATTGCACAATTATTAGGATTGGATCAGCAAATGATTGAACAAGCTCAAAACTTAAAATTGGCTTCTATGAGTGAACATGAACGTTTAATGGAAGTGTTAGAGAAAAAAGAAGAACAATTATCATTGCAGCAAATGCAATTGGATGACTTAATGGCCCAAAATCAGAAACTTGAAAAACAGTATCGTCATCAGATTCATCAATTGGATCAGCAAAAAAATGAATTATTACAAAAAGCAAAAGATGAGGCTAATTCACTTTTAGAAGAAGCCAAAGAAAATATTGATCTTATTGTTGCATCAATGCAGTCTACTTCTTTAAAACAACATGAAATTATTCAAGCTAAACATGATTTAGATCAAATGAAATTTATGAATCAAGAACAGGTTGTAAAACAAGAACATGTTTTAAAAGTTGGAGATCATGTCAAAGTGACAAAAATGAATCGAGAAGGCGATATTATTGAAGTTCTTAAAAACCATATGATTATGGTTTCGCTTGCTGGATTAAATGTGAAATTGCATGAAGATGAGGTTGTTTTTATGCACCCTCAAACCAAAGTCAAAAAAGTGAAAAAAGCAAGTGTGAAAAAAACAACTATGAATAAAACAGGAACATATGAAATTAATGTTATTGGAAAGCGTTATGAAGAAGCAATGGCATTGGTTGATAAGTTTTTAGATGATGCTATTGTTTTAGGATATCCACATGTGCGTGTTGTTCATGGAATGGGAACTGGAGCTTTACGTAAGGGAATTAGAAAAATGTTAGATAAGAATAAACATGTTGTCTCTTATCGAGATGGTGGACCTAATGAAGGTGGATTAGGTGCAACTTTGGTTTATTTTGAATAATGAATGAACTTATAAAAAATAAACTCTCTTTATTACCAGCGACACCGGGCTGTTATTTAATGAAAGATAAAGAGGGGACAATTATTTATGTTGGTAAAGCTAAAAAATTAAAGAACCGTGTCCATTCTTATTTTGTTGGTGCACATAATTATAAAACAACAAAATTGGTTAGTGAAATTGTTGATTTTGAATATATTGTTACTGATAGTGAAAAAGAAGCATTACTTTTAGAAATTAATTTAATTAAAGATTATGCACCTAAATACAATATTATGTTTATGGATAATACATATTATCCATATATACAAATGACCAATGAAGAACACCCACGACTTAAAATAGTTCGTAATGCAAAAGAAAAGAAGGCAAAGCATTTTGGACCGTTTCCAGATGCAACTGCTGCTAGAGAAACATACAAATTATTAGATCGTCTTTATCCATTAAGAAAATGTAATCATATTCCTAAAAAACCTTGTCTCTATTATTCTTTAAATCAATGTTTGGCACCATGTATTAATGACGTTGATCCTGAAGTTTATACAGATATGAAAAAATCAATTACAAAATTATTGAATGGTGATATTAAGGAAAAAGTAGTTGAATTAACTGAAAAAATGAATAAAGCAAGTGAGGAATTAAATTTTGAACAAGCGAAGGAATATCGAGATTTGATTTCACATATTCGTTATGTGACTGCCAAGCAGCATGTCCAATTTAATGATCAGGTTGATCGTGATATTTTAGGTTATTATGTTGATCATGGATATTTAAGTATTCAATTGTTTTTTATGCGCAATGGAAAACTTCTATCACGTGATTTGAACTTAGTTCCCATTAGTGAAAATGTTGAAGATGACTTACAGCAATTTATTGTTAGTTTTTATCAGAATAATACTTTGCCTAAAGAAATTCTTTTACCACAGGATATTGATGATGATGTTTTAAAAGAAATTTTAGATTGTAAAATTATCAAACCACAAAAGGGAAATAAGTATTCATTAGTCCAAATGGCTATTGAAAATGCAAAAGAGTCATTAGAAAAAAAATTCCAGCTTATTCAAAAAAATGAAGCATCCACAATAGGGGCTATGCAGCAATTAGGAGAATTATTGCATATCAAAACACCACATGTTATTGAATTGTTTGATAATTCCAATATTCAAGGGGCATATGCAGTTGCTGGAATGGTATGCTTTAAAGATGGCGTTCCTTCAAAAAAAGACTATCGTAAATTTAAGATTAAGACAGTAGAGGGACCGGATGATTATGGAAGTATGCGTGAGGTTATTTATCGACGTTATTATCGAGTGTTAATGGAAGGTTTAACACCACCAGATATGATTATTGTCGATGGAGGATTGGGACAAATTCATGCAGCTAAAGAGATTATTGATTCATTAAATTTACCTATTGTTATTTGTGGTTTAGCAAAAGATGATAAGCATTCAACAGCAATGTTGTTAGATAGTGAAGGGAAAACCATTCCAATACATCCTAAAAGTGAATTATTTTTCTTATTAACAAGAATGCAAGATGAAGTCCATCGATATGCGATTAGTTTCCATAAAAATGTTCGTTCTAAATCATTGTTTTCATCATTATTGGATGATATTGAAGGAATTGGTCCTAAACGTAAAAAACAACTTTTAAATCGATTTAAAAGTGTAAAAAAAATGAAAGAAGCACCAATTGAAGAATTGATGGAAATATTGCCAGAAAAAGTGGCTGAAGAACTTTATCAATCTTTACACAATGATACGAACGCTTAGCGGATTTTCTCATATAGTAAATAAGGGAGGGTTACGATGCATTCCTTATTAACCAAAAGAGAAAAAGAGATTTTTACATTATTGACAAAAAGTCAATCAACAAGACAGATTGCTGACAGTTTATGTATTAGTGAAAAAACAGTGAGAAATCATATTTCTAATGTCATACAAAAATTAGGTGTTGATTCAAGAATACAGGCTGTTTTGGAATTGATTAAGATGAAAGAAATTGATTTCTAGAAATCAATTTCTTTTCTTTAAAAATATCTTCATATGTATTATAATGGTCAAGAAAGGGTGATTGCATGAAATTGAAAACATGGCATTTGTTTTTGGTTATTATTATCTTATTTGGTTGCTCTTTTTATGTTGTTAATTTGAATTTTGATAAGTTTTATCGCGTTAATGGTATTAATAATGATAATCGTGTTTTTATTGAAAAATATTTAGATGAAGATGAACAGGCTTATTTGATAGAAAATCAAATTCCTATTGATCAATTTATTGAATACATAGAATATGATGATTTTTATTTAGAAAATTATCAATATTACAATTATCTTAAAGATACAAAACGTTATCCAAAGACAGCTGATATATTAGAAATTGGGAATAGTCTTTCTACACGTTTAACATATTTGTTTAAAGAACGTGCTTTAAATGAAGCTAAGCTTTTAATTGATAAAACATTAGAAATGACTTTTTTAAATGAAGAAAATTTTCGTTTTGATTATATAGATATTTATGAATATTTAAAACCTTTATATAATCAGAATGATTATTCATATGTTCAAGATAGTGAATTTTATATAACAAAACTTCAGCAGATGGGAATAGACGATAATAATCAGTTGAAAGATGTTATGAAAATGTTAACAACAGCTTATAATCAAAAGAGTTTAAAGAATTTATTAACAGTAGAATTACCAGAACGTGTACAGATTGTTTTTAATCCTTATGAATTATCAACTTTAGTGGATAATCGACATTATATAGGTAATTATGAACCAAGTGGTTTATTATTAACCCAAGATATTCCAAGGGTGAGATATGCAATGTATTTACAAAGTGATGCATATAGTGCATTATTAAAGATGTATGAAGCATTAAGTCAAAATTATAGTGGCTTTTTGTTGAGGGAGGCTTATCAGTCACCACAAACATTATCATCTCAAGAAGTAGGATATAATGAATATCAGTTAGGGTTAACAATATGTGTAACTCAATCACAGAAGGCTTATAAAGATTTTGAAACAACAGAAATGTCACGCTGGTTACAGGAGCATGCATATGAGTATGGGTTTATTCTGCGATATCCGCAGGGGAAAGCATCCGTTACAAATCATGCTTATGATGCCCATGTTTATCGCTATGTGGGTAAAAGTCTAGCAAAATCGCTACATGATTCTCAGATGACATTAGAAGAATATCAAACGCAATAATCAGTGAGGAGAGAAGAAAATGGAGAGACCAATTGGAATATTTGATTCAGGCGTTGGTGGATTGACTGTTCTGACGCATTTACAAACAGAATTACCACATGAAAATATGATATATATTGGTGATAACATTCATTGCCCTTATGGCGAAAAAAGTAAGGAACAGTTATTATCGTATACACGTCAAATTTGTGATTTCTTTATATCACAAAATGTAAAAATGATTGTCTTGGCATGTAACACAACAAGTGCTAATGTCTTATCAGAATTACAAGTTCTTTATCCCCAAATTCCAATTGTGGGTGTTATTCATTCAACTGTTCACGATTTTCTAAATCGTGATACAAAAAATGTTCTTGTGATTGCTACACAGGCAACCATACAATCACATAAATATCAGGAATTAATTCATCATTATCACCCTGATATCAATGTTTATGAATTAGCAACTCCAAAACTCGTTCCTCTCATTGAATCGGGTGAATATAAAAATGGGATTGAAAATACATTAAATCACTACCTGCAGCCTTATTTGGATAAAGTTGATTCGTTAATATTGGGATGTACTCATTATCCAATAGTTCTTGGTCAGATTCAAAAAGTATTTCCAGATAAAGAGTATATTTCAAGTAGTGAATCTATTTGTCAGGAAGTGTCTTCTTATTTGAAAGTTCATCAAATGTACTGTCAACAAACAAAATTAGGTGAAATCAAGATTTATACAACGGGAAACCCTAAAGAGTTTCGTTATTCATCAGAAGGATTTTTTCATTACCAGCAATTAAATATTGAACATTTGCAATTTTAAGAAGTGAAAATTCACTTCTTTTTTGCATATTTTTAATGAATAAACATATGTTATTTTGAGGTGGGATTATGAACAAGAAAATAGGTGTTATTTCAGTTTTAATAATATGTTTGACATTTGTATCCTACATTTATTTACGTAAGGATACAAAGCGTGAAGAAAGTCAGGATGTGTATTTAAAAACGGTAGTGTTTAAAGATAGTGATAATGAATTAATTCCTATTTCAATCAATTTTCATAGTCAGGTTGAATTAGAAGAGGAAGTTAGGAATTGTATTGATTTTATGAAATCTGAAGAGTTAATTGCTTATGGATTATATCCAGTCTTGAGTAAAGATTTAGAAGTTGAATCAATTCAGGTAAAAAATAAAATATTGACTATTAATTTTAATGATCAGTTATATTCAAATCAGGATGCTTTAGATATTATTGAAGCATTGACATTTACAATGACTGATAATCAGGATATTCAACAGTTAAAATTACAGATTCAAGGCAAAGATGTTTCCTATTTACCTAATAGTACAATCCCATTATCATCATTAACACATGATTTAGGATTAAATAATTTTGAAGATGCATCTACATTATTGCATCAGACAATTCCAGTAATGGTTTATAATCAAAAAATCATTAATCAATATTCATATTATGTACCAACAACAATTCGAATTGATGAAAATGAATCATTAAAATCTCAAGTGCAGACGATTTTAAGTTATGTTCAAAGTAAAATACATCTTATTGATGCAAAACTAGATAATGGATTATTAACAATTGATATTGATTCAAATGTTTTGCTTGATAATGAAAAGATAGATCAGAGTTTAGAAGATTTAATTGTTTTATCATTGTCATCTTTAAAAGATGTTGAAGATGTTGAAATAAAAATTAATGGAGAAGATGTAAGAACAAAACAATCTTCACAAATTGAATATAACTATATAAAAATATAAATATTTTTGATATAATAGTCGTCGGTGATAGAGAATGAAAAAAATAGTTGTAATGTCAGATAATCATGGCGATGATAGAATGTTAGAATATGTTAGAGAATGTGAACCACATGCTGATTATTATATCCATTGTGGAGATAGTGAAGCATATCATAAAGAAATGCTGAGTGGATATATTTGTGTAAAAGGGAATAATGATTGGGCTCTAGATTTACCTCAAGAAGCTCATTTAGTAATTGAAGATATGCCAATTATCATTACGCATGGACAGCACTTTAGTATGTTTAATCGCGAATTAGCAATGCATGATTTTTTAACGAGAAATCATTGTCAATTATTGCTTTTTGGTCATACCCATATGCCTTTGTTTCAAAGAGAAGGGGACTATTATTATATTAACCCTGGTTCAACATCTTTACCACGTGGTGGAAGTGATAGAAGCTATGCAGTTGTGACAATTGATCAGCAACAGGTTACATGTGAATTTAAAAAAATTGAGTTATAAAAACTCAATTTTTTTATCTATTAAGAATTTGGATGCGCCATTAAATATATTTGCTTAAAGCATTGAATGATAAGCCCTCCTGCTATAATATGAGTACGGAAGTCTTCGAGGATAAAATGAATATACATGTCTGATGTATCTTTGTTTTGTCCTCTTTTCTTTCATGAAAGGAGATAACTATGCCTAAGATAACGATTTCATCTACCAGAGTCTATTATCATGAGTTATCCAATGATACTGCTCTCGCTATTCAAAATGACATATCACTCTATCAGTCAATGCTTCATAAGTCTTACAGAGAACTCTATCATAACAACAGCATCAACTCCAGATATCTGAAGGATATCTATCATACCAATGACTACTTCCCTTTAAGTGCAATCAGTGAGGCTAAGGGAATACTGAAGTCACAGAAGACCTGGCATCATAAGTCTATATCCATGAAAAAGAAGAAGCTAAAGAAGATTGATCAGGAAGAAAAGTATTTTAATCAGTATAGAATGACCAAGTATACTCTTGTAGCGCTTTCTAAAGCGATTACTCATGGTGAAGTACTTCCACCTGTCTACAGATGCAGGGATATGAAGTGGTATAGTCGTGATCCTCTTCACTGCTACTATAGAAATCAGTATATGCTTCTGTATCTGTTTGAGGTTCAGATACTGAATCCACTGATCAGGTCAACAGGACATAAATTAAAGCAGCTCAGATACAGAAGGACAAGGGTGCTTCGTAGGATAGAAAAACTTGAAAAGAGGATGAAGCAGATTCGCTTTCATAGAAACAGGTATATGAAGATAACAGGAAGAAGTCAGGGCAAATACTGCAACAATCTGTTCAAGTATGATCACGAAAAGAAGACAATGACATATATCGATACCTATCAGAGAAGACATGCCTTTTCACTTGACTTTCCCTATCGCAGGGAAGAACTGATAAGAGTACTGAATCTGAAGCATGCCACAAAGGGGAAGGCAGTGTGCTATACCCTGAAGGATAAAGGTGACTACTTCATTATCAGTGCAGCAATAGAACTTGATGTGAAGTATGAGGGATGCCTGTTTGAAATCACAGGAGGAACAGTTGGAATAGATATCAATAACGACAGGATATCATTAAGCGAGATAGACAGACAAGGGAATCTGATATACTGTCGTGATTTTCTATTTGACCTTAGCAGTAAGACATCAAGTCAAAGAAAATGGATTATAGAGAACACAGTGAAACAGGTCATCGGATACTGCAGAGAAGTCGGTAAGCCACTGATTATAGAGGAACTGAACTTTGAAAAGAAGAAAAAGGACTTTGAACTGTATAATCAGAATAAGCAGTATCAGAGAATGCTAAGTGAATTCTCATATCGAAAGATCATTGAAAAGCTATACAGTCGCTCATACAAAGAAAGAATAGGAATCAATGAAGTGAATCCGGCGTATACAAGTATCATAGGAAAGTTGAAATATGCCAGACAGAAGGGAATCAGCATAGATAAGGCAGCATCATATGTGATAGCCAGAAGAGGAATGGGATACAGTGAAAGACTGCCATTAAAACAGTATCAGCAAATCAACAAGCCACAACTTACAAGGTGGAGGAACTACAGTCAGCTAGCTGCAGAATGAGTCATAAAAAAATAGCCAGTTCATCATTATGGTTATGATATGAATCAGAGAAAGATTACATGGTCATAGTGAATGAAATGAACTGGCTATTGTATAAAAAGAACTATAGAACAGATTCTCGTCGTACTTACAGACAATGCGTTATCTGATAGACAGGAGGAAATGAGATATAGTTATATTCAGATGGTAAGAAACAATCTGGAGCCTGACTATTGGTCAGGTGGAATTATTGAAAATAATTCCTTTTCTTATTGAATAATTTTTATAGCCTTTAAAACTTCATCAAAGAGAATAGGTGACATACTCAATAATAATCCAATGGAATAATATTGAATAGGTAATTGGGTTAATCCAAAAATCATTGATAAAGGTGGAATAAAGAGAACAGCAGCGACTAAGAGAAATGAAATCAATGCAGCTTTATTTAGCATTGTATTACTTAATATACCAATCTTAAATAATGATTTATGAGAACGCATATTATAAGATTGAAAAACTTGTGAAAGGGCAAGGACCATAAAACAAAGAGTACGTCCAGCTTTTACAGAATTCAAAGACGTTTTTCCATAATAGAATGCAAATAATGATAAACCACCAAATAAAAGTCCCTGAATAGCAATTCTTAAACCTAAACGATGCGCAAAGATACTTTCATTTTTATGTCTTGGAGGCATATCCATAACTTCATCCTCGATTGCTTCCATACCTAATGCAATGGCTGGTAAACTATCAGTCACAAGATTAATCCAAAGCAATTGCATAGATAAAAGGGGAGCTTGTTTAAAAATAAGCATTGATGTAAAAACAACAAGAATTTCTCCAATATTTGTTCCAAGAAGATAGCCAATTGCTTTTCTAATATTCTGATAAATGCCACGTCCTTCTTTAACAGCTTCAACAATAGTTGCAAAATTATCATCCATCAATGTTAAATCGGCAGCACTTTTAGCAACATCTGTTCCAGTAATTCCCATAGCACATCCAATATCGCTAGCTTTTAATGCTGGTGCATCATTAACACCGTCTCCAGTCATAGAAACAACAGCATTTTGACGTTGCCATGCTTTGACGACACGAATTTTATCTTCTGGAGAAACACGCGCATAAACTGAAATGTTTTGTACTTTTTGATCAAGTTGTTCATCTGAAAGAAGTGCTAGCTGATGACCAGTCATTGTTTCATCGCCAGGCTGTAAAATTCCTAACTCTTTAGCAATAGCACTTGCAGTAATAATATGATCACCAGTAATCATAACAGGTTTAATACCTGCCTTTAAACATGTTGCTACTGCTATTTTGGCTTCATCACGAGGTGGATCAATCATTCCTACTAATCCCATAAAAGTTAAATTTGTTTCAATCGTTTCACATGTAGGGTGAGTAGGTATTTCATCTATATATTTATATGCCACCGCAATAACACGCAAAGCATTTTGGCTTAATTCCTCTGCTTTTAGCATAGCTTCATGAAGATTGCCATATTGACATTTTTTGAGTAGCTCATCACATGCACCTTTTGTAATGACTAAAAACTGATCATCTTTTTTAATAATGACGGACATTAATTTTCTATCTGAATCAAAAGGTAATTCATATATACGAGGATATTGCTGATGTAATTGATCAATATCAATATGATTTTTAAGTGTTGCTGCAATAATACTTGTTTCAGTTGGATCACCAATATGAATTGTTTCATCATTTTGTTGTGTGACAGAACCATTTGAACATAATGTCCCATATTTTAAGAGTTCTAAAATTTCAGGACAATTCTGTTCATGGATATCTTCTAAAATCTGCTGATCAGTAAATGCTTTTACAAGAGTCATTTTATTTTGCGTTAATGTTCCTGTTTTATCTGAACATATAACACTTGTACTTCCTAATGTTTCCACTGCTGGAAGTTTTTTGACAATTGCATTATGTTTGGCCATTTTTCCAACACCAATTGATAAGACAATTGTGACAATAACAGGCAAACCTTCCGGAATAGCAGAAACAGCTAATGAAACAGATGTCATAAAGATTTCAATCCAAGAAATTCCATCTAACAATCCAATTATGAAAATAATAATACATATGACAACAGCAAGTATTCCTAATAAACGTCCTAATTCAGCAAGTTTTTGTTGTAAAGGTGTTTTTGTTTCTTCTTCGCGATTTAAGAGTTTTGCAATTTTACCCATTTCAGTTTCCATTCCAGTATGAGTGATAATCGCAAGGGCAGTTCCATATGTAATGCAGCAGCCACAATAAAGCATATTAAAGCGATCACCAATAGCAACATCATCTGCGTCAATGAGGTTGGCATTTTTATCAACTGGAACAGATTCACCAGTGAGTGCAGATTCTTCAGATTTTAAACTTGAAGCAGCAATAATTCTTGCATCAGCTGGTATCAAGTCACCAGCTTCTACTTTGATTAAATCACCAATAACCAAATCTTTAGCATCAATTATTTTTTCCTGATTATCTCTTATAACACGAGCATGTGGAGAAGAAAGTGACATCAGTGCTTCAAGTGATTTTTCAGCTTTGTTTTCTTGAAAAACACCCATGATTGCATTGAGAACAACAATGAATAGGATTAATAAGGGTTCAAAGAATGCTGAAACTTCTTTTTCTTGTAAAGCAATCCCAAATGAAATTGCAGCAGCAATCAATAAGATAATGATCATTGCATCTTTGAATTGATCAACAAATTTATTCAAATTTGATTTGTTTTTTGCTTTTTCTAATTGATTAGGTCCATATGTTTTTAACCTTTTCTCTGCTTCTATGGAAGATAATCCCATCTTAGCATCAGTTTTTAAATTTAAAATCACATCATCAACTGACTGATTATATCCTTTCATTTATGAAAACCTCCTTTATATTTCTTCTTACTTATATTATATCACTCACAATCATTGATTTTAAAAAGAAATGTTATTTATAAAAAATTATTTAATTATAATGCCATTCATGACAAGCGTGGTATAATAGAAGTAGAGAAAAGATGGCAGTTAGACAATAAAGGAGTGAAGTGTTATGTCAAAAATTACATTAAGCTTTTTAGCACAACCATCATTTTTGGGTGTTGCTCCAATGATTGAATTCAATCAAAAGTGTTATGAAGTCCAGCAAATTTTACCAATGACAACTTTGCCATCTCCTCACTTTTCATCACGATTGCCTTTATATACAACACATAAAGGTGATACAAAAATTGTCTTAAATATTGATAGTGTTTTAAAACATCATTAAGACAGAAATAAAGGTAGATAAGCTACCTTTATTTTTTTAAAAAAATAATCAAAAAACTATTGCAACAAACTTTGAGTTATGATATTATATATGGGCAGTCGAAAAACAGATGTCTACGTAGCTCAGCTGGATAGAGCACACGCCTTCTAAGCGTGCGGTCACAGGTTCGAATCCTGTCGTGGACGCCATTAGAAATTAACACACTTCGGTGTGTTTTTTTGCGCGCAAATCCTTATTTTATAAGGGTTTTCATATTTTAATCAATTCTTCACTTTTATTTTTTTATATTGTATTTATATCTTTATATTTTTTAAAATCCCACAAATTTTAAGTAAAAATCCCACAAGAATTATTTTTGCTCTATTTTTTTCATTATTTTGATTCTGATTTTGATTGTCCCATAATACTTTGAACTTTTTTTATGTCATTTCCAGTTAGTTATAATAAGGTTGTAGCACATGAGTGACGTGGTATATCAAGATAAAGATATACGGATATAGAAAAATTCTTCAAGAGTAAATTGAAAGCAAAAAAAAATTTAGAAAATTTGGTTCTTGCTAAAAAATTATTAACATATGCAAAGGTTAAACGATAAATAATGAAATAACGGATGATCTAATCAGTTATAAAAGATTTGATATATGAAAAAATTATAAGTTCAATTGAAAATTATATTACACATATGCAAATTTATTCATTAATTATATGAATCATAATAATGACTTTGCAAAAAAATTATCACTGCTTTTAAGGAGTATCTTCTTGATGTACTAAAATTCTTTTTATTAACAGACATGGACACCATTTAAAAATCAACCTTCTTTTTGAAGGTTTTTTTTGTTTTTATGTTGTGATATAATAAAAATATGAAAGAAGTGATTGCAATGAATAAAGCCCCTTTTTATAAGAGTCTAGGTTATGCATGGAGTGGGATATGGGCATGCATAAAAAAAGAAAGAAATATGAAAATTCATCTAGGAATGATGATAGCGGTTATTATATGTGGATTGATTTTTTCTTTAACTTATACTGAGTGGATAATTTGTATCTTATTATTTGGTATAGTGATGGCTTTAGAGTTGCTTAATACGGCTGTTGAGGCGGTTGTTGATCTGGTGAGTCCTACATATCATCCTTTAGCAAAATTAGCCAAGGATACAGCAGCTGGTGCAGTTTTGGTTGCAGCCATTGCAGCGGCAATCATTGGCTTGATGATTTTTATTCCGAAATTGATATTTTAGAAGTCTTCTTGATGAATGACTTCTTTTTTGATGGATTTTTCCATAATATAAAGATATCCACAAATAAGAATTGTAAAATATATTTCTAAATATCCGTTAACTCTGGTAAACACAATGAGTAATAAGCATAAAAACTGAATACCAAGGTCAAAGAACCAATGAATATGTAAATAAATATGAGGATATTGAATAGCTAAAAAACGTGTGTAAATAAAAAGGAGAATTAAAAAAATAAGACTAGGAACCATTGAACAAATCACATGCATCATTGAATAGAAATCTTTCCCATTAAGAGTATATGGACAAAAAGCTCCAATGATCATCATGCTGGCTGCAACAATAATCGATAATTTGATAGCTGATTCTTGATGATGAAGCAAGATAAGAACACGATACATTTTATATGCAAAAAAACCAGCACAGATAATGGTGAAAATAACAACTAATAAGTGATAATCAGCAATTGTGGCAACTCCTGTTATATTTTCATACATTAAATTTGCGCGTGTTGCAACGAAAATAGTCATAATGAGAATAAGTAAATATGTCATAAAAAACACCTCTGCAAAAAATTATATACTTTTTTTTAAAATTAAAAAGAAAAATCGATAAAAAATGTGTATAGGAATAGTGAGGAGGTAAAAAAATGAAAGCAGTATTAGATGCATTAAGTTTTGAAGCAGGGAATTTATGTAATTCCAATTCTGAAGTTCATGTTCAATTTGAATATGAAAAATTAAAAGAAAGGAGAGTGAAATTCTATTTACATGTGTATGTAGGTGTTGAAGAAATTGATAATTTCAGATTTTATGTTAAGATCATTTATATTATTGATTGTGAAGATATGATTTTTGATGATGATCAAGTCATGATTGAAAATGCAATTCAATGTATGATTCCATCTTTAACTCAAATTGTCATTACGTTAGATACACTTGTGAAAGAAGAAAGGTGATTTTTGCCTTTCTTCTTTCACGTTTTAGGTATTTTGACATAACTTAAGGTGAGGTGGATAATGTGTTAATTTTTGTGAATCATGATGATATGCGTTCTTTGGAATTGATGGAAGAGATGATTCGTCGTGGATATTATGT
The DNA here is from genome assembly GCF_001244545.1 of Candidatus Stoquefichus sp. SB1. NCBI lineage: Bacteria > Bacillati > Bacillota > Erysipelotrichia > Erysipelotrichales > Erysipelotrichaceae > Candidatus Stoquefichus > Candidatus Stoquefichus sp. SB1. The sequence goes on from NZ_LN852693.1 coordinate 230,754, forward strand.
GAGTGATCAATTTAAGGATATGAAGTATGCAGATGTTCTTTATTTAGGGTTGAAAGGACCAGATCGTAAAAATCGTTTGTTGACGCATCAGGAAACAATAATGATTGATCAAAAAATGCTGGAAAGCTTAAAAGATAATTGTTTGATATTGACTTTAGTCCATAATGCTTATCTTAATGAATTATCAAAGCAGTATCATTTTCGTTATATTGCTTTATTAGATGATGAGAATTTTGTAACGAAAAATAGCATTTTAACGGCTGAAGGGTTAATAGCCTATTTAATTGCACATCGGAGAATGCCTATATATCACAGTCACATTGATATATTAGGATTTGGGCATTGTGCAAAACCGATTATTGAATATCTTGTTGCAATGCAAGCAAAGGTAAGAGTTGCTGTTAGAAAAGGTATTTATCAAAAAGATATTGAGGAAATGGGGGCTGAGTATATTCGATTAGATGATTTATCATTATCTCAAAGCGATATTTTAATTAATACGATACCTTATGTTGTTGTCAAAGAGGATAAGTTAGATCGTGTTAATCATCATATCATGATTATTGATATTGCATCTTATCCTTATGGTATTGATCATCACTATGCTTTATCAAAGGGATTAAATTGTCAGATTTTATCATCTATACCTTGTAAATATGCTTATGGTTATGCTGGTAAAATGGTGGCTGATGAAATAGAAAGGGAGTTAGAAAATGCTTAAATTAGGATTTTGTATTACAGGGTCTTTTTGTAGTATGGATGATATGTTATATGTTTTAAAGGAATTGAAAGATGATTATGATATTGAGGTCTTTTTAACACCAAATGTGAATACAATGGATACAAGGTTCTATTCACATGTTGAACTGAAAGAAAAAATTCAGGAAATCACTCAAAAAGAACCTCATACAACTATTCAAGAAGCAGAGGTCTATGGACCAATGAAAAAATTAGATGTTGTTTTGGTTTATCCTTGTGATGCTTCTACTTTAGCAAAATTAAATCATGGAATTAATGATAATGCAGTAACTATGTTAATTAAATCTTCACTAAGAAATCAAACACCAATTGTTTTAGGAGTTTATTCTAATGATGTTTTATATGCAAGTGGACAAAATCTTCTTTCTTTAATGGGACGCAAACATTTTTATTTTGTACCAATGTATCAGGATCACTATAAAAACAAACCTAACAGTATGATTGCTTGTAAAAAGAAAGTAAAAGATACATTAAACTGTGCTATTCAACATCTTCAATATCAGCCGTTTGTATTAGGCTATAAGGAGGTATAAAATGAAAGAGATATTTACAGCATTAATTACACCATTTAATCAAGATCAATCAATTGATTATCCTGGACTATATCGAATTATGGATAAATTAATAGAAGAGGGGAATAAATCATTTTTACTTTGTGGAACAACAGGTGAAACATCAACTTTAAAATTAGATGAACGTCGTCTGCTTGTTGAAAATATACTTGAAAAATATCCAACTATCCGTGTCATTGTTGGAATTAGTTCAAATAGCACATCACAGGTTATTCGTCATATCCAAATGTATAAAGATAATCCTCGTATCTATGCTTTTTTAGTAATTGTTCCTTATTATATTAAACCAAGCCAAAGCGGTATTTTTAAACATTTTGATTTAATTGCGGCTTCAACAGAAAAAAAGATAATGATCTATAATATTCCGAGTCGATGTGGTGTTGCGATTGAAGTTAGTACAGTCATTCGTTTAGCAAATAAACATAAAAATATTATTGGTATGAAACAATGTGGTCCATTAGAAGAAATTCATCAAATTAAAGATGCTTTGCCTCAATTTAAGGTTTATATTGGTGATGATCACTTACTGTTAGAAGGATTAAAACAAAGAGCTGATGGTGTTATTTCAGTAACGAGCCATCTTGATTATCCATTAATTGATGAAATATGTAAAAATGAAAATGTTTTTGATGATCGTTATTTAAAACTAATTAGTGAATATGTTTTTATTGAACCATCACCTGCACCTATCAAGTATATCTTAAGTCAGCTTGGGTATATTCAAAATATACTAAGATGTCCCTTAACACCGATTGGAGAAGAATCGGAAGTGAAGTTAGCACCATTAATTGAAAAATATAAGAAAATGATTTGATGAGAAACATTTTATGTGATATGATAATCATACTTTTGAAAAAACTATACACAATAAAGAAAGACATGTATAATGATTATAGCAATATACAAATGAAAAGAAAGGGTGAAAAAATGAAAAACGATATCATTAGGTTTATACCTATGGGTGGACAAGCAGAAATGGGTAAAAGCATGTACTGTTTTGAAATCAATGAAAAGATATTTATAATAGATTCAGGTTTCCGTTTTCCTGATTCAGATAAACTAGGTGTTGATGTGATCATTCCTAGTTTTACATATTTAGAAGAAAGGTTAGATAAAATTGTGGCCATTATTATTACACATGGTCATGATGATGCTATGGCAGCTTTGCCATATTTGCTTCAAAGTGTCAATGTACCGGTTTATGCACCAAACTTAACAGCGGACTTAATTGAGCAGATGATTGATCGTTTCCAACGACATAATCGTGTGAAACTGCATTTAGACTTGCATCGTGTGAAAAGAAATGCTTCTATTGATATAGCAGGTGTTCCAATTGAATTTTTCCCAGTGACACATTCTATTCCTGGAAGTGTTGGTGTGGCATTATGGACAGATAAAGGATATTTGGTTTATAGTGGAGAATTCATTATTGATTTTGGTGCACCAGAGGGATTTAGATGTGATATTCAAAAGATGATGGAGATCGGGAAAAAAGGTGTGTTAGCTTTATTGGTGGAATCATCAAGTGCAAAACATGAGGGCTATACTTCTCCTAATCATAAATTAACAAATCGCATTGATCATATTTTTGAAGACAGTAATGAAAGAATTATTATTTCTAGTTATGCGCAAAATGTTTTTAGAACAAAAGAAATTATTGAATTAACTAAGAAGTATAAACGTCAAATTGTTTTCTATGGTAGAGACAAATATGATAATACAAACAGTTTATTACGTATAGGTAAAAAATCAAAAGAACCAATTATCGATGTACCTGCCCAATTACTAGGTAAAAAAGAATATATTGGGCAAGCACAATATGATAGTAATTATGTCATTTTATTAAGTGGCAGCCCACGTCATATCTATCATGATATTTGTGATATTATTGATGGTGGTGATGAATTATTAAAGTTACGTAAAGGCGATACATTTATCGTTGCATCACCTGTTTTGCCTGGAACAGAGAAAATTGCCAATAAAGCACATAATGGTTTATATAAGACAGATGCACATATTCATTTGTTGAAAAATAAGGATTTATTTTCAATGCATGCATCTGAAGAAGATATTAAAGTGATTATTCAGATTTTCAAACCAAAATATTATATTCCAATGAAAGGTGAATATCAGCATTTGATTTTTAATCAGCAGATTGCTGAGGAAATGGGTATTGATAAAGAACATATCATTATTTTAGATAATGGTGAGAGTATTGCGTTTAAAAATGGAGAATTAATACCTGGACGTGAAACTTTTGAAATTGAAGATGTCATGATTGATGGTATTGGAATAGGTGATGTTGGTGAAAAGGTGATTGATGATCGTATTCAATTAGCTAATGATGGTGTGGTTATTGTTGGTTTGACTATCTCTCGTGAAACAAAGGATATTATTGCTCAGACTGATTGTCAAACAAGAGGGTTTGTCTATTTGAAGGATTCAGAGTATGTGATTAAACATATCATTGAGATTTGTGAAAATGTTGTTGCAAAATTAAAAGAAGATCCTCAATTAGAAATTGCCGAAATTAGAGCTATGATGAAAGATCAGTCAATGAAATATATTATTAAGGAAACAGGGAAAAAACCAGTTTTTATAGGGGTTGTTGTAGAAATCTAAGCAAGAGAAAATCTTGCTTTTTCTTTTCATTAAGTCAATATTTTGATATAATGGGAAAAGTGAAAGAAGGTGAAGCTTATGGCCAAGACAAAGCGTTCTAAAAAATCTAAAGAACAAATTATTGAAGAAACATTAAGATTAAGAATTATATCATTATTGTTAATTTTCCTGATTGTAATTGCTGCTTTAAGGTTAGGGGTCATTGGTCAAACTCTTCATCAGTGTTTTGCTTTTATGGTTGGTAATTTATTTGGTGTTGTCTATTTAGGTTTGATTCTTTTTTTGTGTTATATCATATATAAAGCAACAATTCCTCGTTTGAATGGACCAGAGGCTATTGGTATTTATTTGATTTCAGTCAGTGCTTTAACAATGGCTTCAATTCCTAGTAATCCACAAGTGAAAGGATTAGGGGTTATTAATACATATATTCAAAGTCGTTTAAATAATAAAGGTGGTTTTTTAGGAACTGTTTTTTATGGTGTCTTTAGCTCTTTGTTTGATAATTTAGGAGCACTTATTTTAGCGATTGTGATTCTTTTGATTGGATGTGTCTTATTGTTTAGTAAAATTTATATGAAACATCAATCTCAAGTTAAGAAAAAGAAGAAAAAAACAGTGAAAACCAAAGTTGAGAATCAACCAGATCCAGCTGTTCAAACAATTGTTTTAAAAAAGAAATCACATTTCTTTGATTTCCTTTCCAAAGATGAAGAAATTCCTTTATTTCCTGATGATGTTTTTGAAGATCCAATCGAGCAAACACCTATAGAAGAAGAAATTACAAGTGCCTTTGAATTTGATGAACAAAAGATGAAATTAGATATTAAAGAAATGGAACCACCTAAAGAAGAAAAGATTGAAGAAGAAAAAATAATCAAACCAACAATCAAAACATCTTCCCATTATCAATTACCACCATTATCTTTATTATCAACAAAATCAACTAACAATGCTTCCAAAGAAAGAAGTTCAGCTAATAAAAATGCTGCTCGACTAACAAGTGTCTTAAAACAATTTGGAGTTAATGCAACAATAGAAAATGCATTTATTGGACCAACAATTACAAAATATGAATTAAAATTAGAAACAGGAACAAGAGTCAACAAAATCTTACAATTACAAGATGATATTAAACTTGCTTTAGCAACCGCTGATATACGTATTGAAGCGCCTATTCCTGGTAAACCTTATGTAGGAATAGAAGTTCCAAATCAGTCGGCTTCAATGGTTGGATTTAAAGATGTTTTTAAGACATTACAATCTAGTAAAAAACTTATGGATAACAAACTTGTTGTTGCTTTAGGAAAAGATGTTTCCGGTCAGCCGATTTATGCTGAATTAGATAAAATGCCCCATTTATTAATTGCAGGAGCTACAGGTTCTGGGAAATCAGTATGTGTCAATACAATTATTTCATCTATTTTGATGCGTGCAAGACCTGACGAAGTTAAATTAATATTGGTAGATCCTAAAAAAGTTGAATTATCTGTTTATAATGGAATTCCTCATTTATTAGCACCAGTAGTGACTGATCCAAAGAAAGCAGCTGCTGTTTTAAGAGAAGTTGTTGCAGAAATGGAACGCCGATATGATGTTTTTGCTAGTGTTAATGCTAGAAATATTAAAAGTTATAATGCGTTTGCGCATGAATATAATGTAGGAAAAGATGAGTCAGAACAAAAAGAAATTCTTTCATATCATGTGATTATATTAGATGAGGTTGCAGATTTGATGATGGTAGCAAGTAAAGAGGTTGAAGACTGCATTATGCGTATTTCACAAATGGCGCGTGCTGCTGGTATTCATTTAATTGTTGCCACACAACGTCCATCAACGGATATTATTACTGGTGTTATTAAAGCCAATATTCCTTCACGAATTGCTTTTGCAGTTTCTTCAAGCATTGATTCACGAACGATTTTAGATACATCAGGTGCTGAAAAATTATTGGGAAAAGGGGACATGCTATTTTCACCAATGGGTGCTTCATCACCGATTCGTGTTCAAGGTTGTTTTGTTTCTGATGATGAAGTGGCAGAGATTGTTCATTATGTGTCTTCCCAACAAGAAGCAATATATGAAGAGCGTTATGTCAATGCCAAGAGTTTATCTTCAGGTTCTTCGACTAGTGGAGATGGTTATGACGATGAAGATGAAGAATATGAAAATTGTCGTGAATTTGTTATTCAGGCTCAAAAAGCCAGTACATCTTTATTACAAAGAAAGTTTAGAATTGGCTATAATAAGGCAGCACGTATTATTGATCGTTTAGAAGAAGAAGGGGTAATTGGACCTCAACTCGGCAGCAAACCAAGAGAAGTTTTTATACGTCAATATCATGAAGAAGATTTATAATTTAAGAGAGAGTGGGCATAATATATAAAAATGTTTTAAGTTATGTACAATCTCTCTTTTCATTTTGTTAATTTAATGTTAAAATATGTGTAGAAATTTGAAGGAGGAAAACTGAATATGAAAAAAATGTTTGCGTCATTATTGGCATTATCATTAATGCTAGTTGGATGCGGTGGTGGATCAGATGAGAAAAAAGATGATACACCAGTGATTGCTTTAGTTACTGATCAGGGAACTATTAGTGACAAATCATTTAACCAATCTGCATGGGAAGCTGTAGAACAGTATGCAAAGGAAAAAGGCTTAGGTAATAAATATTATAAGCCAGCGACATTTGATACTGCTGGTTATACTGCTCAAATTGAAAATGCAGTTGACAATGGTGCTAAGGTTATTGTTTGTCCAGGATTTAAATTCTCTGAAACAATTGCAAATGTTCAAGAAAAATACAAAGATGTTAAATTTATTTTAATTGATGCAACACCTGCTGATGCAAAAGGAAATGCTGTAGATCCAAAAGATAATGTTTATTGTGCATTATATAAAGAACAACAACCAGGATATTTAGCTGGTTATGCTGCTGTTAAAGAAGGTTATACAAAATTAGGATTTATGGGTGGTATTGCTTTACCAGCCGTTATTAACTATGGTTATGGATATTTACAAGGTGCTAATGATGCAGCTAAAGAATTAGGTATTAATGTTGAAGTGAAATATGCTTATACTGGTACATTTAATGAATCACCAGATATCAAATCAAAAGCTGCTGGATGGTATAACACTGGAACTGAAGTTATCTTCTCTTGTGGTGGACAAATTTGTAACTCAGTATTTGCTGCTGCTGAAGAATCAAATAAAATGTCAATTGGTGTAGATAGTGACCAAAAAGATGCAAGTAAAACTGTTTTAACTTCTGCAATGAAAGGTGTTAAAAAGACAGTTTATGATGAAATCGCTGCTGCATTTGATAACACATTTAAAGGTGGAGTTCATACACTAGATGCAACTGGTAATTATGTTGGATTATCAGAAGATTTCACAAGATTCAAAAAATTCACAAAATCTGATTATGATAAGGTTTTTGAAACTGTTAAGAGTGATAAAGTTAAAATCGTTACAAATGCTGATGTAGATAAAAATGCACAAGGTGATCCTAATACAAAAGTATTAAAAGATACATTTACAAATATTAAAGTTACATATGATAAATAATTCAAATCTTGAAAGTTGAATATTTATATGATTATGATGGGGTGAAATCATTTCTTTTGACTTCACTCTTTCTTTTTGATGTTTATCATTTCTATTATAATGATAGAAAAATTGATAATAGAAAATAAATTTATTTTCGAAATATAAAATTTATAGTATAATAATGGCGAGGTGAGGATATTGGAATACGCAATTGAAATGCTTAATATTACAAAAGAGTTTCCTGGAATTAAAGCCAATGATAATATTACTCTTCAAGTAAGACAAGGTGAAATTCATGCACTTTTAGGTGAAAATGGTGCAGGAAAGTCAACATTGATGAGTATTCTTTTTGGCTTGTATCAGCCAGATGAAGGTCAAATTAAAATCAATGGTAAAGAAGTTCAGATTAACAATCCAAATGATGCCAATAAATATGCGATAGGAATGGTTCACCAGCATTTTAAATTGGTTCATAATTTTACAGTTTTGGAAAATATTATTTTGGGTGTTGAAGATACTTCAATGGGATTTATCAAAAAAAATGATGCTCGTAAGAAAGTTGTTGAATTATCCCAAAAATATCATTTAAATGTTGATCCAGATGCTTATATTGAAGATATTACAGTGGGAATGCAACAACGTGTTGAGATTCTTAAAATGTTATTTAGAGATAATGATATTTTAATTTTTGATGAACCGACGGCTGTTTTGACACCACAGGAAATCGAAGAATTAATGCATATTATGAAAGGATTAATTAAAGAAGGAAAATCAATTATTTTTATTACGCATAAGTTAAATGAAATTAAAGCAGTTGCAGATCGCTGTACGATTTTACGTAAAGGTAAATATATTGATACAGTTGATGTTGCAAGTGTTTCAAAAGAAGAAATGTCTGAGAAAATGGTTGGTAGAAAAGTTAATTTTAATGTTGAAAAAGATGAAATTGAAACAGGTACAACAATTTTAAAAGTTGAAAATTTAACATATCATCCAAAGTCTTCTCATAAAGATATTCTTAAAAATATTTCTTTTCAGGTTCGTAGAGGAGAAATTGTATGTATAGCTGGAATTGATGGGAATGGACAAAGTGAACTCGTTTATGCGTTGACAGGAATGGTTCCGGTGACGAGTGGACATATTTATTTAAATGATGAAGATATTACAAAAACTTCTATTCGATATAGAAGTGATTGTGGTATGTCTCATATTCCTGAAGACCGACATAAACATGGTTTGGTTTTGGATTATACATTAGCTGAAAATCTGATTTTACGAAATTATTATAAACCTGAATTTGAAAAGCATGGTTTTATTCGTTTTGATAAAATGAATCAGTATGCTAATCAGTTGATTGATAAATTTGATGTAAGATCTGGTGAAGGTGGAAAATCAATTGCTAGAGGAATGTCAGGTGGTAATCAGCAAAAAGCAATTATTGCTAGAGAAATTGATAGCAATTCTGATTTACTGATTGCTGTTCAACCAACGAGAGGATTAGATGTAGGAGCAATTGAATTTATTCATAAACAATTAGTAGAACATCGAGATCATGATAAAGGTGTCTTATTGGTTTCGCTTGAATTAGATGAAGTCATGAATGTTAGTGATCGTATTTTGGTTATGTATGAAGGAGAAATCGTTGCTGATTTAAATCCTAAAGAAATTGATACGAAAGAATTAGGTCTTTATATGGCTGGGTCAAAGAGAGGTGTAGGATATGAATAATTTAAAAGATAGAATTTCTGCTTTATTCAAAAAAGAAGGCAGTAAGTCTGTTGTCTCATCTTTGGCTGCGATTGGAATGGGTTTATTGTTTGGACTATTAATTATAGTGATTGCCAATCCATCAGATGCTTTGTCGGGATTTAAATTACTTTTAACAGGTGGTTTTTATCGTGGTGCAAAAAGTTTAGGACAAGTTTTTTATCTTGCTGTTCCTATTATGATGACAGGGCTTTCTGTTGCTTTTGCTTTTAAATGTGGAGAGTTCAATATTGGAACACCAGGACAATATATTGTTGGTGCATTTACAGCTGTTTTTGTGGCTTTAAAATGTACATTTATTCCTGATTCAATATTATGGATTTTCTGTATCTTGGCTGCTGGTATTGCTGGAGCATTATGGGCTATTATCCCAGGTGTTTTAAAAGCCTTTAAAAATGTAAATGTTGTTATTTCATGTATTATGTGTAATTACATTGGTATGTTATTGGTAATTGAAGGAATTAAAGCTTTCATTTATAATCCGGCTGGAGCTGAATCATTTGCTGTACCAGCATCTAAAGCTATACCGGCTTTCGGGTTAGATTTGTTGTTTCCGGATTCAAATATTAACTTTGGAATTATTATTGCTATTGGTTTTTGTATATTAGCTTATATCATTATGAATAAAACAACTTTTGGATATGAATTAAAAGCTTGTGGTTATAATTCTAATGCTGCAAAATATGCTGGTATGAATGAAAAGAAATGTATTATTTTATCAATGGCGATTGCTGGTTTTTTTGCTGGAGTCGGTGGCGCTATTGCTTATCTTTCTGGAACTGGAAAAACATTACCTATCTCTGAAGTTTTACCAAATGAAGGCTTTAATGGTATTCCGGTTGCACTACTTGGTTTTAATAATCCAATTGGTTGTATTTTTGCGGCTTTATTTATTGGATATATTAATGTTGGTGGTAATTATATGCAATCATTAAATATTGCTGTTGAAGTTATTGATATTATTGTTGCATCAATTATCTATTTTAGTTCTTTTACTTTGTTTATTAAGATGATTTTCAATCATCATAAGAATAAAAAAATAAAAATAGAAGAAGGAGGGCATGAATAATGAATATTGTTTATTTCTTATTTGCGCAAACCTTATTATTTGCTATCCCTTTAATGGTTGTTGCTTTAGGGGGAATGTTTTCAGAACGTAGTGGTGTTATTAATATTGCTTTGGAAGGTATCATGATTTTAGGTGGTTTCTTTGGTATTTTCTTTATTAATTTCATGCAGACAAATCAGATTTTGTCTGGCCAGGCTTTGTTGCTGGTTGCTTTATTAGTTGCTGGTGTTGTTGGGGCATTGTTTTCACTTTTACATGCATTTGCTTCTATTCACTTAAAAGCTGACCAGACAATTAGTGGGACTGCGTTGAATTTGTTTGCACCTGCTTTGGGATTATTTATTGCTAAAACTGTTCAAGATGGTGTGCAAAGTGTTATGTTTGAAAATCAATTTAGAATTGAAGCTGTTCCAATACTTTCAGATATTCCGATTTTAGGAGATTTGTTTTTTAAAAATTGTTATTTAACAACATTTATAGGTATTTTCATTTTAATTGCTTCTTATGTTTTCCTTATGAAAACAAGAATAGGTTTGCGTTTAAGATCATGTGGTGAAAACCCTCAGGCATCTGATGCGGCTGGAATTAGTGTTTATAAAATGCGATATTTAGGTGTTGTTATATCAGGTTTTCTAGCTGGAGTTGGTGGCCTTATTTATATTTTACCAATTAGTACAGAATTCAATTGTAACGTGGCTGGATATGGATTCTTGGCACTTGCAGTATTGATTTTTGGAAATTGGAAACCATGGCGAATTGCTGGAGCTGCGTTCTTCTTTGGAGTGACAAAGACGATTGCATATACATATAATTCCATATCGTTTTTAGCAGCGCTTTCTTTGCCTGCGACTGCATATAAGTTAATCCCTTATGTTGCAACTTTAATTTTGCTTGCCTTTACTTCTAAAAATTCGGCAGCACCAAAAGCAGAAGGGGAACCTTTTGATAAAGCAAAACGTTAGAAAACTGATCAAGACAATAAGTCTTGGTCTTTTTTATTTTATTTTTTATAAAAATGAGTATAATAGTAATATGTGACAAAAAAGGAGGATTTATGAAAACTGTATATCAAATGAAGGGATATACTTTGCATCTTATCCCTACAAAGAAATTTAAAACGATTACAATATCTTTGCGAATGCAAAGTCCCTTAACTAAAGAAACAACAACATTGCGAACACTTTTAACATTTGTTTTAATTGCGGCAACCAAAGATTATCCATCTACAAAACTTTTAGCAAGTTATCTTGATGATAATTATGGGGCTCGTTTATCAACAAATGTAGCAACAAAAGGTCAATCTCAAATTATGAATGTTTATACGAGCTTTGTAAATGATGTATACCTTCCTCAAAATGAACAGTTATTGGAAAAACAAATTCAACTCTTGAGTGATCTCTTTTTTAATCCATTTGTTATTGATAATGCATTTGATGAAACAATTGTTGAATTAAAGAAAAAAGAATTAAAAGAAAGATTACAAGTGGCTAAAGATGATAAATTTTCTTATTCCTTAGATAAATTATTTGAATATATGGGAAAAGATCAAACATTGGGTGTTCCAAGTACTGGTTATGAAGATGAAATTGAAAAAATTGATGCTCATAGTCTCTATCAGTATTTCTTGAATTGTATTAATGAAGATGAGAAACATATTTATGTGGTAGGTGATATTGATGAAACGATTGTAGATATTTTTGAACAGTATTTGCAATTTCCAATGAATACGCATGATTATGCTTCTGCTTATACTTTTACGAGTGAACGTAAAGAAGTATTAGAAGTTATTGAAAAACAAGATATTACGCAATCTAAATTAAATTTGGGTTATCGTATTGACTGTGATTTTACATCTTTAAATCATTATGCTTTTACTGTTTTTAATGCTATTTTTGGTGGTTTCTCACAATCACGTCTTTTCCAGGTTGTAAGAGAAGAAAATAGCCTTTGTTATTATGTTTCCTCTAGTTATGATGCTTTTAATGGGATTATGCTTGTCAACGCAGGAATAGAGGCTGCTGATTACCATAAGACAATGGATTTAATTGCCCAAGAACTCACAAGAATACAAAATGGTGATTTGGCTGATCATGATATTGAAATTGCAAAAATGATGTTAGAAAATGCTTTACGTAAAACTAAGGATGAAGCTGGAAGTATGATTACCCTTGCTTATAATCGTGATATTACTCATAAAGAAGAGACAAATGATGAATATATTGCAAAATTATTAAATGTTAAGAAAGAGGATATTATTAATGTAGCCTCAAAAGTTCAATTAGATACAATTTTCTTCTTAACAGGAAAGGATTTCAATGAAAACAATTAATTATCAAACCCTTCAAGAAACATTATATTATGAACAAATGGATAATGGATTAAATGTTTATTTGTTACCTAAAAAAGGGTTTTCAAAAACTTATGGTCTCTTTTCAACTCATTTTGGATCAATAGATACGACTTTTGTTCCAATTGGAGAAACAGAAATGATAAAAGTTCCTGATGGCATTGCACATTTTTTAGAACATAAAATGTTTGAAATGGAAGATGGTGATGCTAGTAATGCTTTTGCAAAACTTGGTGCGAGTACAAATGCATTTACTTCTTCATCACGAACTGCTTATCTTTTTAGTACAACAAGTCATGAAAATGAATGTATTGAATTATTATTAGATTTTGTTCAAGATATTTATCTGACACCAGAAAATGTAGAAAAAGAAAAAGGAATTATTAATCAGGAAATTGGTATGTATGATGATGATCCTGATTGGCGTTGTTATTTTGGTAGTATTCAAAATCTTTATCAAAAACATCCAGTTAAGATTGATATTGCTGGAACGGTAGAAACAGTTGCGCAAATTGATAAAGAGACTTTGGAAAAATGTTATCATACATTCTATCATCCAAGTAATATGATGTTATTTGTGGTTGGAAATATTGAACCTAATGAAACCATGGAACTTATTCGACATAATCAGGCTCAAAAAGATTTTGAACGTGAAAATATGGTAGAAAGAGCAATTGTTGAAGAACCATATGAAATTGATCAAAAAGAAGAAGTTTTACAGATGGATGTTGTTATGCCAAAATTAATTGTTTCTATGAAAATAAATGATATTTTACAAGATCCAAAGGAAAAACTGAAACGAGAGTTAGGAATGAATGTGCTTTTAGATCTTCTTTTTGCAAGAAGTTCATCATTATATGAGAAATGGACACAAGAAGGGCTTATCAACGATAGTTTTAGTGCAAGTTTCACACAAGAACGTGATTATTCTTTTTTACAAATCGGTGGTGATACAACAAAACCTGAACAGTTAAAAGAGAAAATATTGGATTTGATTGAAGATATGAAAGACTATCAGATTTGTGAGGAAGAATTTAATCGTGTGAAAAAGAAAAATATTGGGATGTTAATTGGTGTTTTTAATAGTCCTGAAAGTATTGCTAATTTGTTTAGTCGTTATTATTTTGAAGGTATTATGATTTTTGATTTAATTGATTGTGTCTCAACATTAACATTAGATCAATTAAATGAGCTTAAACAGTTATTTAATTTAGACTATACAAGTACATGTATTATTTCACCAAAAAATAGTTAAAATAGCCAGTTTGAACTGGCTTGTTCTTTTTGGGATTGAAAGTGGAGAAATAGTTCCTGAAAAAGTCTTGGAAAATGGTAAAATCATAAATTTTTATGAAAAATTAAGGAATTTTAAAACATCAATAAAAGGGAGTTTACAGATTTTAATTTTATGATATAATGTGATTGACCTAAGAGATATATGTATTTCCTACACTATAGATACGGGAATCTGATTGTTGGTCGATGGTGTTGAATGCCTATCAAGAATAGGAATCCTAAAATCGAGCACAAGATACCCACCTGAATATACCAGGGATTAATCTAAAAAACTCTTAGGTTTTTCTTTTGGAGGAATGAATATGGCTAAAATAAGTGATGAAATGATCAAAGAGATTAATGAGTTAGCTCATAAAAGCAAAACTGTTGGATTAAGTGAAGAAGAAAAGCAAAGACAACATGAATTGCGTCAAGAGTATTTACGCATTTTTAGAAGTGGTTTTGATCAACAGTTGAAAAGCATTAAGGTTGTTGATGCAAATGGTCGTGATGTAACACCAAAAAAACTCAAAAAAGCAAAAAAATTGAATTAATTTATAGAAATTTGTCAAATTGATATTTGCTATTATGCTTAATTTGTGTATAATAACGATGAGTGTGTTTTGAGGAGGAAAAAGAAGAAATGAATCAATCGGAATTATCAATAGCGACAATTAGATCTTTAGGAATTGATATGATTAATAAAGCAAATTCAGGGCATCCTGGAATGGTACTGGGGTCAGCACCAGCTTTATATACCTTATTTACAAAGGAATTAAAGATATTTCCTCAAGAATCTGATTGGTTTAATAGAGATCGTTTTGTTCTTGCAAGTGGACATGCGTCTTCATTATTATACAGCTTATTACATTTGTCAGGTTTTGATTTGACAATGGATGATTTAAAAGCGTTTAGACAATGGCAAAGCCGTACACCTGGACATCCTGAGTTAGAATTAACTGATGGTGTTGATGCCTCAAGTGGACCTTTAGGACAAGGGATCCCAATGGCAGTTGGAATGGCAATGGCTGAATGTTATTTAGCACAACGCTATAACCAAGATGAATATGAAGTTGTCAATCACTATACGTATGCATTATGTGGTGATGGCGATATGCAAGAAGGTGTCACATATGAGGCCGCATCTTTAGCGGGACACCTGGCTTTAGGAAAATTAATTGTTATTTATGATTCAAATCATGTCACTTTAGATGGACCTTTGGATTATTCATTTAGTGAAGATGTGAAAAAAAGATACGAAGCTATGAATTGGCAAGTTATCTGTGTCAATGATGGTAATGATACAAATGCAATTTTAAAAGCAATCAAAAAAGGAAAGAAAGAAAGCTTTAAACCAACTTTAATTATTATGGATACAGTGATTGGTTATGGTTCTCAAAATCAGGGAACAAGTAAAGTTCATGGTGCTCCATTAGGTGAAGATGATGGAAAAAAAGCAAAATTATCTTATGGATTTGATCATGAAGATTTCTTTGTTCCTGAAGATGTTTATCTTGATTTTCAAAAAAATGTTATGAATCGTGGTAAACGTGCATTTAATAAATGGAAAAAAATGATGCGTGATTATAAAAATGCATATCCTGAACTTTATAAAGAACTTGCTGATGCAGTTAAAGGACAATATACATTTGATTATGAAAAAATGCTTCCTGATTATCCTGCAGGATTAAGTGAAGCAACACGTAACACAAGTGAAAAATTAATTAATGAAATTGCAAAGCAAAATCCAACGTTTTTATCTGGAACAGCGGATTTAGCATCTTCAACAAAAACAACAATCAAAGACGGTGGGCGTTTTAGTTGTGATGATTATAGCGGTCGAAATCTTTATTTTGGAATTAGAGAATTTGCTATGGTGACAATTATGAACGGGATGACCTTGCACCAAGGCGTTAAAGTTGCCTCAGGTGGTTTCCTTGTTTTTAGTGATTATTTCAAGGCTGCATTAAGAATGGCATGTTTAATGAAATTACCAATTATTTTGCCACTATCACATGATTCAATAGCTGTAGGTGAAGATGGACCAACACATCAGCCAGTTGAACAATTAGCGATGATGCGTTCAATGGTCAATATTCAGGTTCTAAGACCAGCTGATGCTTTTGAAATGTGTGCTGCATGGAAAAAAGCAGTAGAGACAACAGATAAACCAACTGCATTGATTCTTACAAGACAAAATGTAACGAATATGACAAATGCAACATTTGATGATGTTAATCATGGAGCTTATATTGTTTCATCTGAACAAAATCAATTGGATGGTATTTTGATTGCAACTGGTAGTGAAGTTGAATTGGCAATCAATGCACAAGCAGAATTGTTGAAAAAAGGACATGATGTGCGTGTTGTTTCAATGCCATCAATGGAATTGTTTGATGCTCAAAGTGATGAGTATAAGGAATCTGTATTACCTCAATCAATGAGAAAACGTCTTGGTATTGAAATGGCAACTGATTTTGGTTGGTATAAATATATTGGATTAGATGGAAAAATGATTTCTGTTAATCAGTTTGGTGCCAGTGCTCCAGCTGCTCAAGTGATTGAAGAATATGGCTTTACTGTTGAAAACATTGTGAATACTTTCTTAGCTATGTAAATATAATAAACTGTTAATATTTTTATTAACAGTTTTCTTTTTTTATATAAAAGAAAACGGTTTCATTTATGCACTTTTCTATGATATAATAATATTAGTTAAAAAGAATGAGGTGAGAGTATGAAAAAATTGAATCAAAAGTCTTTGGATTTTATAGATGATGTTATCTATAAACATAAAGACAAAAAAGGGCCTATTAAGTTGATGCTTCACGAAATTCAAAATGAATTAGGTTATATTCCTTTTGAAGCAATGGAAAGAATGAGTGAAGTTATTCATGAGCCAGTTTCTAAAATTTATGGAGTTGTAACTTTTTATTCACAATTTACAACAGAGCCGAAAGGAAAACATGTCATTAGTGTTTGCTTAGGAACTGCTTGTTATGTCAACGGCTCACAAACAATTTTAGATTTATTAGTCGAAATGACAGGTGCGCCTGTCAATGGAACAAGTGCTGATGGTGTTTTTTCAATTGATGCAACACGTTGTGTCGGAGCTTGTGGATTGGCACCGGTTGTGAGCGTGGATGGTACTGTTTTTGGTTGTACAAAGCAATTAGAAGACTTAAAAATGCTGGTTCTTGATTACAAAAAGGAGGAAGCTCCAGCATGAGACTAAAAGAGATTTTAGACATTGTGAATGGGCAGGAAGTTTATATTGATGATCCGCATGTGTATGATATTGATTTTCAAAATGCTTTTGGAACTGATTTGATGTCAGATGCATTGTGTCAATTAAGAGATGCTGATGAAACTGAATTATTAATTACTGGACTTGCGAATATGCAAATTTTCCATACTGCCAATACTCTTGATTTGGCAGCAATATTAATTGTAAGAGGAAAGCAGGTTGATGAGCATATGATACAAGGAGCTAAAATGAGTAATGTGAGTGTCTTTGTTACTGATTATACAATGTATGAAACTTGTGGACGTCTTTATGAAAAAGGACTAGGTAAATGAAAAAAGTTTATAAAATAGAAAAGGATAATTATGAAGATGCGGGACAGGCATCGCGTGATATTAAAATGACTTTAAAAACACTTGGTTTAGATCCAAAGGTTTTAAAGCGTGTTTCAATTGCTTGTTATGAAGCAGAAATTAATTTGGTTATTCATTCAGATGGTGGTGCAATTACTTTTGAAATAGACGATGATGGCAAAGTCTATTTATACTTTGATGATGTAGGTCCTGGTATTCCAGATATTCATTTGGCCATGACTCCAGGTTATTCTACAGCATCTAAAAAAGCACGTGAATTTGGTTTTGGAGCAGGAATGGGACTGGATAATATGAAAAATTGTGCAACAACTTTTGATATTCAATCTTCAAGCGATGGAACCCATTTGCAGATGACATTCGTATGAAACCAGTGATAAGTTGGCTCGATACAAAATGTTCACAATGTATTAAGTGTTTAAAATCATGTCCAACTGATGCTATTTCTATCGTTGATGAACAGGTTAATATCGATGAAGAGAAATGTATTCATTGTGATGTTTGTATTCAACGTTGTCCATCACGTGTTTTGAAGGTACAAAGTGCCCATATGAATGAAACACTTCAATGTCACGAATATAATGTTGCTTTGATTCCCACAAGTTTATTATCTGATATGAAATCATATGATGATTTTCAAAAAATTTGCCAGGCTATTTTGAAATTAGGATTTGATGAGGTTCATCATTATAGTGATATTGAAGGCTTTTTATATAAAAAAGCTATCTCGGAAAGTCATGAAAAAGAGGGAATTTGGTTGACTTCTTTTTGTCCAACCATTAATCAATTGATTGAAAAAAATTATCCAACATTACTTGATCGTTTGTTGCCATATGATTATCCTGTTGAAATTGCGGCTCGCAGAATCCGTCAGAAATTAAGTGATAAAGATGTTGGTATTTATTCACTATGTGAGTGCGTTGGGAAGATGACCTTAGCAAAAGAACCATTTGGAAATCAAGATTCTGCAATTGATTATGCGATGACGATATCACATATTTTTCCAAAAATTAATAAATTAAAAGATGATCATAAATATCCTATTACAATGAATAGATATGGTGTCAAAAGTAATGTCGAAGATTTGTTTGGTAATCGGAGCCTATCAGTTGTGAGAGTGGAAGGATTAAATCAAACACAAAGTTTATTAGATTTAATTGAATTTGATCGTATTCAACATGTTGATTTAGTCGCTATGTATGCCTGTTACCAAGGATGTATAGGTGGTTATTATTTGTGGTCAAATCCTTTTGAAGGTTGTTATAATATTGAAAGTATGATGGATGAATATACTTTAGAAAATATTGAGCTTGATGAACATGAATATCGCATTGATCATCAACTTGATCGCCAGGAAATGAAATCAATGAAAGAAAGAATGGCTTGGTTTGCTAAAGTGAATGAAATTCTAGAGACTTTACCTCAATATGATTGTGGCGCATGTGGTTTTGCTAATTGTCGCAGTTTGGCTCAGAGCGTTGTTGATGGAAAAGTTGATATTCAAAGATGTCGTGTAAGAAAACAGGGTGAGCAAAAATGAAACTTAAAGATTGTATAAATGAATTGGATATAAAGCTAGTGAACCATGCTTCACTAGAAAATGAAATTACGGATATTTATATTGGTGATTTATTAAGTTTTGTAATGGCTAATGGAAAAGAAGGTGCTTTATGGCTGACTGTACAAAAACATGTTAATGTTGTTGCGGTGGCTGAATTAAATGATTTTGCTGGTATTGTTTTTGTCCAAGGTGTGATTCCTGATGATGAAACAATTGAAAAGGCAAATGAATATCATATTCCATTATTGATAAGCCCATTAGATGCTTATTCATTAACAAAAGAATTTATGAAATTAGGTATTTAATATGTTTTATGACTTACATATCCATTCTGCTTTATCGCCTTGCAGTGATGATGATATGACTTTAAATAATATTGTCAATATGGCATATTTAAAGGCACTTGATTTGATTGCGATTACAGATCATAACTCAGTAAAGCAGCTTTATCATTTAGCCACAGTTGCCAAAGATAAAGTTCGCTATATTTATGGAGTAGAGATTCAAAGTCGAGAAGAAGTTCATATTTTAGGATATTTCTTAGATGATTGTTCTTTAGATGAAATTCAAGCATTTTTAGATGAGTATTTAATTGAAGAGCCTAATGATGAATATTACTTTGGACATCAATATATTTTTGATGAAATGGATCAAGTGATTGCACAGGAAAAAAGATTACTGATTAAATCTTTGGATTTA
Organism: Candidatus Stoquefichus sp. SB1; assembly: GCF_001244545.1. NCBI lineage: Bacteria > Bacillati > Bacillota > Erysipelotrichia > Erysipelotrichales > Erysipelotrichaceae > Candidatus Stoquefichus > Candidatus Stoquefichus sp. SB1. Next base: position 250,592 of record NZ_LN852693.1, read on the forward strand.
TCCGTAGAAGAAATTATTGATTGGATTCATCAGCATAAAGGGATTGCTGTTTTTGCACATGCTATGAGTGAAAGATTTTCAATTATGCATGTCTTTATGAATATTGATGAGTCATTAGATATTGATGGTATCGAAGTGACAGATCCTCATCAACGTATACAATTAACCGAAAAATATCCATATTTAAAAAACAAGTTATGGTTAATAAATAGTGATGCTCATCGTTTAGATATGATTAATGAGCCAATATATGAAATCAGTGAAGAAGAATTTTATGGATTGTGGAGGAAGCGTTATGGATGAACTAGCTTTAAATATTTTAGATATTGCTTATAATTCTATCCGTGCTGACGCTTCATTCGTTCGTATTTCTATTCTTGATAGTATCAAACAAAATATTATTCATATTGAAATAGAAGATAATGGTAAAGGCATGACAGCGGATACTATTGAAAAAGTGACTGATCCTTTTTATACAACACGAACAACAAGAGTCGTAGGATTAGGTGTTCCACTGTTTAAACAAAACGCTGAATTAACAGGTGGTTCATTGACTATTCAGTCACAATTACAGGTTGGAACAAGAGTAACTGCTCAGTTTATTAAAAATCATATTGATACACCTATTATGGGAGATATCATTGAAACAATGTTAACGTTGATTCAGGCAGATGAACAGATTGATTATGAATTTGAATATGTGACAGATGAAAATTCGTTTGTCATGAAAACCAAGGAAATGAAAGAGATTTTAGGAGATGTGAAAATCACAGAACCAGAAGTTCTCTTATGGATAAAAGAGTTTATGAAGGAGGGATTACAGAAATGAAATCATTAGAAGATTTAAAAAAGATTAGAGAAGCTGCTCAAAACAAAATGACAATGCGTATGGATGATGAACAAAAGTATCGTGTTGTTGTGGGAATGGCAACGTGCGGGATTGCTGCTGGAGCAAGACCGGTCTTAAATGCAATTGTTGAAGAAGTTGCAAAGGCTAAACTCCCTGTAACAGTTTTACAGACAGGTTGTATTGGTATGTGTACATTAGAACCAATTGTTGAAGTTTTTGATAAAAATGATCATAAAACAACATATGTTTTGGTTGATGCTAAAAAAGCTAAAGAAATTGTTGTCCGTCATTTGATGAATGATGAAGTTATTGATGACTATACAGTCGGGAAATATAAGAAGTAGGAGGATAAGACATGGAAAGAATACAAGTCTTAGTATGCGCTGGAACAGGGTGTACAATTGGTAATTCTGGTGATTTGATTGAAGCCTTTCAAAATGAAATCAAATCAATGGGATTAGAAAAAGAAGTCAGTGTTTTACGTACTGGATGTTTAGGTCTTTGTGGTGTTGGTCCAAATGTTTCTATATATCCTGATAATATTATTTATAAATCTGTTAAGGTTGAAGATGTTAAAGAAATTGTTATGGAACATTTTTATAAAGGCCGTCCAGTTCAACGATTAATGTTAAATGAATCTGATCAAGAAACAAATGAGATTCATGATATTAATAAAACGAAGTTTTATTCAAAACAAAAACGTATAGCATTACATAATTGTGGTGTTATTGATCCTGAGAATATTGATGAGTATATAGCAAAAGATGGTTATTTTGCACTTGGAAAAGTCCTTACTGAAATGCAGCCTCAAGAGGTTGTTGATGTGATTAAAGCAAGCGGTCTAAGAGGTCGTGGTGGGGGAGGTTTCCCAACTGGACTCAAATGGCAGTTTGCATTAAATGAACCAGGTGATGAGAAATACGTGATCTGTAATGCTGATGAGGGAGACCCAGGTGCTTTTATGGATCGATCTATCTTGGAAGGAAATCCACATAGTGTCATTGAAGCAATGGCTATTGCTGCCTATGCAATTGGAGCACATTATGGATATATTTATATTCGTGCTGAATATCCAATTGCTGTTGAAAGATTAAAACATGCGATTTCACAAGCTAAAGATTTAGGTTTGTTAGGTCAAAATATTTTTGGTTCTGGCTTTGACTTTGATTTAGAGATTCGTTTAGGCGCAGGTGCATTTGTTTGTGGTGAAGAAACAGCTTTAATTCAGTCTATTGAAGGTGAAAGAGGAATGCCAAATCCTAAACCACCATTCCCAGCTCATAAAGGTGTATGGGGAAAACCAACAATTATTAATAATGTTGAAACTTATGCGAATATTGCTCAAATTATTATCAATGGTGCAGATTGGTTTAAATCAATTGGTACAGAAACATCTTTTGGAACAAAAGTCTTTGCTTTAGGTGGAAAAATTACAAACACTGGGCTTGTAGAAGTTCCGATGGGAACAACTTTACGTGAAGTTATTTATGAAATTGGTGGTGGATGTCCAAATCGTAAACAATTTAAAGCAGTTCAAACAGGGGGACCATCTGGTGGTTGTTTAACAGAAAGTCAATTAGATACACCTATTGGTTTTGATGAACTCGTTAAATTAGGTTCTATGATGGGTTCAGGTGGTATGATTGTTTTGGATGAAGATAACTGTATGGTTGATGTTGCCAGATTCTATATGGATTTTATTGTTGATGAATCTTGTGGAAAATGTTCACCATGTCGTATAGGAACAAAACGTATGTTAGAAATACTTGAAGATATTTGTGAAGGTAGAGGAACAATGGAATCGTTAGATGAGTTAGAAGTTCTTGCTCATACGATTAAAGATACTGCCCTTTGTGGTTTAGGACAATCTGCTCCTAACCCTGTCCTTTCAACAATTTCTCAATTTAGAGATGAATATATTGCTCATATTGTTGATAAAAAATGTCCTGCAGGAGTATGTAAAGCCTTATTGTCTTATGAAATTGATGAAGATAAATGTCGTAAATGTGGTCTTTGTGCAAGACAATGTCCTGCTAATGCCATTGATGGAGAACTTGGAAAAGTTCCATATCGTATTGATCAAGATAAATGTATCAAATGTGGTAACTGTTTGAAAGCTTGTCACTTTGGTGTCATTACAAGAAAGTAGGTGGATAGAATGGGAAAAATAAAATTAACTATTAATAATCGTCAAGTTGAAGCTTATGAAGGAAAAACTATTTTAGAAGTTGCACGTGAAAATGGCATTCATATACCTACTTTGTGTTATTTAAAGGACTATACAGGTACAGGAGCATGCCGTGTTTGCCAAGTTGAAGTAGAAGGTGTTAAGAATCTTTGTGCTGCTTGTGTATATCCAGTAAGAGATGGTATGGTTATTAAAACAAATTCAATGCGTGCCCTTGATGCGCGTCGTCGTGTCGTTGAACTTATTGTTTCTAATCACTCTAAAGATTGTTTGTCATGTATTCGTAATACAAACTGTGAACTGCAACGTCTTTGCCAGGAATTAGGTGTCCGTGAAGATGCTTTTAAAGGTGCAAAAACGAACCCAACATTTGATGAAGTTTCACCAGGAGTTGTTAGAAATACATCAAAATGTATTTTATGTGGACGTTGTATTGCTGCATGTAAGAAACATCAGGAATTAGGTGTTTTAGGATTTATGGAACGTGGTTTTAAAACAAAGGTTGGTCCTGTTTTTGATCGTAGTTTGAATGATGTAAACTGTATGCAATGTGGACAATGTATTAATGTGTGTCCAGTAGGTGCATTACAGGAAAAAGAAGAAATTCATAATGTTATAGAAGCGCTTAATGATCCAACAAAACATGTTGTAGTGCAAACTGCTCCAGCCGTTCGTGCAAGTTTAGGTGAAGAATTTGGTATGCCAATAGGAACACGTGTCACTGGAAAAATGGTTGCTGCATTAAAACTATTAGGATTTGATAAAGTTTATGATACGAACTTTGGTGCTGATTTGACAATTATGGAAGAAGGATACGAATTTATTCATCGTCTTCAAAATGGTGGTCAATTACCAATGATTACATCTTGTTCACCAGGATGGATTAATTATTGTGAAAAAGAATATCCAGATTTATTAGATCATTTGTCATCATGTAAATCACCACATATGATGTTAGGAGCAATGATTAAATCATATTATGCAAAACAACATCAATTAGATCCAAAAAATATTTATGTTGTTTCTATTATGCCTTGTGTTGCTAAAAAAGGTGAAAAAGAACGTTCTCAAATGATAAAAGATGGTATGAAAGATGTTGATGCTGTTTTAACAACAAGAGAATTAGGAAAGCTGATCAAAATGTTTGGTGTTAATTTTGTTGATTTAAAAGATGAAGAGTTTGATCAGGATATGTTTGGTGAATACACTGGTGCAGCAGTTATTTTTGGAGCAAGTGGTGGCGTGATGGAAGCTGCTTTGCGTACTGTTGTTGATGTATTGACAAATCAGGATTTAGATTCAATTGAATATCATGCTGTAAGAGGTCAACGTGGCTTAAAAGAAGCAACATTACAAGTTGGTGATTTAACAGTTCGTGTTGCTGTAGCACATAGTATGGCTATTGCTAAGCCATTATTAGATGAAATTCGTGCCGGACGTTCACCATATCACTTTATTGAAGTGATGGGATGTCCTGGTGGTTGTATCAATGGTGGTGGGCAATCTTATGTTAGTGCACTTATTAGAAATAGTGGTTTTGATTTTAAAGGTGCAAGAGCAAAAGCGTTATATGATGAAGATCGTTCAATGCCAGCAAGAAAATCTCATAAGAATACTCAAATTCAAAAATTATATGAAGATTTCTTAGGTCAGCCTAATTCACATCTGGCTCATGAATTACTTCATACAACTTATGATAAACAGAAAAAATTTAAATAATAATGAAAGGTTCTAGACAAACTAGAACCTTTACTTTGACAAAAAATGCACTCAATAACATGTATAATCAATGTGGTGATTAAATATGAAATATAAAATAGTTTATTTAAAAGAAAATTTTCAGGACATTGCAAGTACATATCCATCGTTGATTGAGATGTTATATTCTTCACAACAAAATTCTTATGATACAAAACAGGTAGAGTTGCTTTTTAAACCTCTTGGACAAAGCAAAGAAAAGCTATTAAAAATGATTCAGGAAAGAGATGATTATCATTATTTTCATGGTGTTCATCAATTAAACAATCCTATTACTGATGAAAATGTGACAATAAAATTAAATGAATTTGATATTGAAGTTGATGAAAAAAGTGGAAATCATGTTATTTTTGATATTATGAGGACATTTTCTAAAAACTTTTATATGATTATGGCATAATTGATTTTACAAATCAAATCATTGTATGCTATAATAATCAAGTAATTGAAATGGAGGATTGAAAAATGTTATATGCTTTTTTAGGACTTGCTGTAGGTCTTGCTATAGGATTCTTCGTATCTCGATATGTATTTAAGAAAAATTTAAAGAAGAATCCACCAATCAATGAAAAAATGATTCGTGCAATGTTTATGGAGATGGGACGTAAACCTAACGAGACTCAAATCAAGAGAATTATGAAAAGTATCAATGATCAGTACAAATAAGGGTGTTCCCTTATTTTTTCTATATTATGAAGATATATTTAACACGTCATTCTAAAACCATCTGGAATCATGAAAAAAGATTGCAAGGGAGATGCGATTCTCCTTTGACATCTGAAGGAATTGAAAATGCATATGCTTTAAAAAAGTATCTTGAACAATCTCATTTGCATTTTGATTTTATTTATTCAAGTCCAATTACGCGTGCTTATAAAACAGCAACACTATTATTTGATGAAAAAAAGATTATCCAAGATTCCCGTTTAATGGAAATGAATTTCGGAATATTTGAAGGAAGAAAAATATCTGATATTTTAGAAACGGATTTCGAACTATATCATAATCTTTGGAATCATCCAGAATGTTTTACATGTATTCCTCAGGGAGAAAGTTATGATGATGTCATGTTACGTGCACAAAGTTTCTTAGATGACCTTCAAAAATTAGATGAAAATAGTACTGTCATGATTGTGACTCATGGTATGTATTTTATCGTTTTATTAGCAACGATGTTAGGGTTAGAAAGAAAAGATTATATTAAGCTTAATCAAAAAGTTGTTGAAGGATGTTCTTTAACGGTACTTGAACAACAAAATGGGCATTATGAATTATTGAATTATAATGACTGTCATTTTTTACCACATGTTATGAATGCTTCTTTTTCAAAATAAAAAAGACCACATCGCATTGGTCTTTTTTTACATCCATGTAATTTTACTTTCAGTTCCATTTTTTATTCTTACAATATTTGCTTTATGCTTATAAACAAGTAATCCCACAATACAAGCATTTGTAACAATTCCAGCAGTACTATAACCAATAAAAGGCGAAACGACTAATATTGATACAGATGCAAGAATTGATGAAAGAGAAACATATTTTGATATTTTTAATGTTATTAAGAAAATGACTATTGCAATAAGAAAGGCAAATATATTTGTCACAAGGGCATATCCAATAGCTACTGAGACAGCTTTACCGCCACGAAATCCAGCAAAAATAGGGTAACAATGTCCTATAACACATGCCAAGGCACAAGGATAAATGATATCAACATTTAATCCCATATAATGGGCTATTACTTTTGCCATAAGTATTGAAATACAGCATTTTGATGCATCCAATAATATGACAGCCATCCCAGCTTTTTTGCCTAAAACTCTACCAGCATTTGTTCCCCCAAGATTTCCAGAACCACTTTCTCTAACATCAGTATTGTAAAATAATTTTCCAATCACTAATGCAAAAGGTATAGAACCATATAAATAACTCATTATAATGAGTAATATATAAATAAATATATCCATATTTTCACATCCTCGACCATAATTATACATGAAAAGAGTGAAAAATCAATCATTTTAAAAGCTCAAATCAAGCAAAATATGAGGTTGTTTGATTATCCTATGAAAAAATCTAGCATAAGTGACTTGTTTTTGATATAATTAAAGAGTTGCGAAGGGAGGATATCATAAATGAAAAAAAATCATTATGATGAATCAAATATACAAATTTTAGAAGGTTTAGAAGCTGTTCGTAAGCGTCCTGGTATGTATATTGGATCTACTGATTATCGTGGTTTACATCATCTTGTCTGGGAAATTGTAGATAATTCAATAGACGAAGCCCTGGCAGGTTTTGGAAATAAAATTACTGTGACAATTGGTAAAGATAATAGTATTAAGGTTGAAGATGAAGGTCGTGGAATGCCTACTGGTATGCATGCTTCTGGAAAACCAACAACTGAAGTTATTTTAACAATTCTTCATGCTGGAGGAAAGTTTAGTGAAGATGGTGGATATAAAACATCTGGAGGACTACATGGTGTAGGATCTTCTGTTGTCAATGCATTGAGTGAATGGCTAGAAGTGACAGTTTATCGTGATGGAAAAATTCATCAGCAAAGATTTGAAAATGGTGCTAAAAAAATATCTCCATTAAAAGTTATAGGCAAAACCACAAGAACTGGCACAACAATTCAATTTAAACCAAGTTCAGAAATTTTTTCAACAATTGAATTTAATTATTCTACTATTTGTGAAAGACTTAAAGAAAGTGCCTTTTTATTAAAAGGTATTGAAATGAATGTTATTGATGAGCGAAGTGACCGACATGATTCATTTCAATTTGAAAATGGGTTAGAAGCTTTTATTGAATATTTGAATGTTGATAAAAGCTTGTTACATAAGACAATTTCATTTGATGATACATCTCATTCTATTGAAGTTGAAATTGCTTTACAGTTTACTGATGGATATCATGAAACGCTTATTTCATTTGTTAATCTTGTGAGAACTGGTGATGGTGGAACACATGAAACTGGGTTTAAATCTGGATTGACCAAAGTTTTTAATGAGTATGCCAGAAAGTATGGGTTATTAAAACAAAAGGATAAAAATTTAGAAGGAACTGATGTCAGAGAAGGATTAACAGCGATTGTATCTGTAAAGATACCAGAATCACTATTACAGTTTGAAGGACAAACTAAATCAAAATTAGGAACACCAGAAGCAAGAAATATTGTAGATAGTGTTGTTTATGAACAAATTAATTATTATTTAGAAGAAAATAAAGAAGTTGCGAATAAACTAATTGGAAAAATGATGAAAGCAGCTCAGGCTCGTAATGCTGCACGTAAAGCTCGAGAAGAAGCGAGAAAAGGAAAAGGTAATAAAACCGAAAAAATTCTAAGTGGTAAATTAGCGCCTGCTCAGTCTAAAGATAAAAAGAAAAAAGAACTCTATCTTGTCGAAGGTGATTCGGCTGGTGGGAGTGCAAAGCAAGGGCGAGATCGTAAATTTCAAGCCATTTTACCTTTACGTGGAAAAGTATTAAATGCCGAAAAAACGTCTATGGCAGATATTTTAAAGAATGAAGAAATTGCAACTATTATTAACACTGTTGGAGCAGGAATTGGTGATGATTTTAATGCAGAAAATTCAAATTATGCAAAAGTGATTATCATGACCGATGCGGATACTGATGGAGCCCATATTCAAGTTCTTTTGTTAACATTTTTCTATCGTTATATGCGTGGATTAATTTCATCAGGACGTGTTTATATTGCGATGCCACCGCTTTATAAAGTGAGTAAGAAAAATGGAAAGCATAGTGATTCTATTTATGCTTGGGATGATCATGAATTAGAACAAGCCAAACAAAAAGTAGGGCGTGGATACACTGTTCAAAGATATAAAGGTCTAGGTGAGATGAATGCTGATCAATTATGGGAAACAACAATGAATCCTGATACACGTACTTTAATTCAAGTTTCTATTGAAGATGCTGCTTTGGTTGAGCGTCGTGTATCTGTTTTGATGGGAGATAAAGTAGAGCCACGTAGAGAGTGGATTGAAGAAAATGTTCAATTTTCATTGGAAGATTCATTCTTTATTACAAATTAAGGAGGGTATGCATGAGCGAAAAGATATTAACTGAATCATTAGATGATATCATGGGTGATCGTTTTGGAAAATATTCAAAATATATAATTCAAGATCGTGCATTACCAGATGTCAGAGATGGATTAAAACCAGTTCAAAGAAGAATTTTATATGCAATGTTTAAAGAAGGGAATACCCATCTAAAACCTTATCGTAAGTCTGCTAAAACAGTTGGGAACGTGATTGGTAACTATCATCCTCATGGTGATAGTTCAGTATATGAAGCGATGGTACGTTTATCACAAGAATGGAAAATGCGTATTCCGCTTGTTGATATGCAGGGAAATAATGGATCGATTGATAACGATCCAGCAGCGGCTATGCGTTATACAGAAGCACGTCTTTCTGCGATTGCTTCAGAGTTGCTTAAGGATATTGATAAAGAGACTGTAAAAATGGCGTTAAATTTCGATGATACTGAATATGAACCAACTGTTTTACCAGCTAAATATCCTAATTTATTAGTCAATGGAGCAACTGGAATATCAGCAGGATATGCGACTGATATCCCACCACATAATCTAGAAGAAGTTATTGATGCGACGATTTATCGAATCTTGCATCCTCATTGTACATTGGATGATCTAATGAAATTTATGAAAGGACCAGATTTTCCAACTGGTGCTATAGTAGAGGGAAAAAAAGGAATACGTGGTGCTTTTGAAACAGGAAAAGGAAAAGTTGTTGTTCGTTCTTGTGTTCAAATTGTTGAAGAAAAAAATTTAAATAAGATAGTCGTAAGTGAAATTCCTTATGAGGTTAATAAAGCGGAATTAGTGAGAAAACTTGATGAAGTTCGTTTTAATAAAAATATAGATGGGATTATTGAAGTACGTGATGAATCAGATCGAAATGGCTTGAGTATTGTTATTGATTTAAAAAAAGATGTAGATATTCAAAATACTCTTAATTATTTTTATAAGAATACAGATTTACAAAAAAATTATACATATAACATGGTTGCAATCAAAGATAAAAGACCAGTATGTATGGGGATTGTAGATATTATTGATGGTTATATTGGACATCAAATTGAAGTCATTACAAAACGTTCATTATATGATTTAAATAAAGCACAGGAAAGAAAACATATTGTTGATGGCTTAATTAAAGCTGTATCTATTTTGGATGATGTTGTCCATACAATTCGTCATTCCAAAGATAAACAGGATGCTAAAAAGAATTTACAGCAACAATATCAGTTCACTGAACAGCAATCTGAAGCTATTGTTATGTTACAATTGTATCGTTTAACAAATACGGATATTGTTGCTTTAGAAAAAGAGAAAAGTGAATTAGAAAGCTTTATTCAAACATTAAATGATATTTTAAATAGTGATAAAGTTTTAAGAAAAGTTATTATTGATGAATTAAAACAAATAAAAAAACAATATCCAACTCCAAGGTTAACTGAAATCAAAGATGAAGTTCAAGAAGTTGTTATTAATGAAGAAGCGATGATTTTACCTGAGGATATTTATGTTTCTGTTTCTCGTGATGGATATGTCAAAAGAATTTCACAACGTTCTTATAAGGCAAGTGAAAATACACCAATTGGTAAAAAAGACGATGATGTTCTCATTGATTTACATCATGCGAATACTTTAGATAAGTTACTCATTTTTACAGATAAAGGGAATTATCTTTTTATTCCACTTCATAAATTAGAGGAGTTCAAATGGAAAGAACTTGGTAAGCATATTAGTTATCTTGTAAAGGTATCACCTGATGAAAAGATTATTGGGTCAATCCTTGTCAAATCTTTTCAATCGCCACTGTATGTTCTTTTTGCAACGCGCTTTGGACAATTAAAACGTGTTGCTTTAAAAGATTTAGAAGTGACAAGATATACAAAACCAATGAAATGTATGAATCTTAAAAAAGGAGATTCACTTTTACAGGTTGCATTAAGTGATGATCATCAAGGCATTGTTTTAACAACAAAAGCTGGATATGCGACACTTTATAGTGAACAAGAAATTTCAATTCTTGGAGTTAAAGCTGGTGGTATTAAAGGAATTAATTTGAAAAATGATGAACTTATAGCAATGAATGTTTTTAATCCTCTGCAGACAGATTCGTATATTCTTATTAGTGATCAGCCAGGAATCAAACGTTTACGTATTTCTGATATTCCAAGCTGTAATCGTGCAACAAAGGGGAATTTGGTTTTTAAATCGCCAAAAACAAATCAGATTCATGCTTTAACTGCCTTTGTTTTAACGACTCAAGATGAACTTGTGTTAGAAACAAATCAACAGCATTTTAAAGTTCAGGTGAAAGATTATAGTTATGGTCAATTGTTAAATAAACCAAGTGCTATTATGGCTTTAAAGGATGAACAACTTGTTTATGTTTATAATCCAAAGACTTTAATAGCTGATATGATTCAGAAAGTCAAAAGTGATGAACATCATGAAGATGCTTTTCAAGTTATACCAGAACCAGAATTATTTGAAGATATTGATGAAACAGAAAAAAAAGTTGAACCAGTCATTGTTCAACCTTTAAAAAAGAATGATCATAACGAAGATGATAAACATTTTGAACCTATCTCTTTTGATGATCTCTTTAAAGAAGATTTTTAGAATATGAGATTGTCATCTCATATTCTTTTACTTGTCATTTAAATAAGCTTTTAATAGTTTAATAAGTGCTCTTTTTTCTAAACGTGATACATAGGAACGGGAAATATGCATCTTTGCAGCAATTTCCTTTTGGGTATAAACTTGGTGTTTGTTAAGGCCATATCGACAGATGAGAATGTCTTGTTCTCTAGGTGTCAATAAAACAAAATATTCTTGCAATTTGCGGATTTGATCATCTGTTTGAATTTGATCAATAATTTCTTTTTGTTCGCATGGAAGAATATCAAGAAGAGTCATTTCACCGCCATCTTTATCTATTCCTAAGACTTCATTTAATGAAACATCAAGAGCTGTTTTCTTATTACCACGCATGTGCATCAGAATTTCGTTTTCTATGCATTTAGCAGCATAAGTTCCAAGTTTTGTTGCTTTATCTGGTTTATAGCTATCAACTGCCTTGATAAGTCCAATTGTGCCAATGCTAATCAGATCTTCTTGTAAATCCTTACCACCATCATATTTTTTAGCAATATGAGCAACTAATCGTAAATTGTGCTCAATTAACTGATTTCTCGCATCTTGATCTCCTTGAAAATATTTTTCTAAGAGTTCATTTTCCTGTTGAGTTGTCAGTTGTGGTTTAAAGGCTTGGGTCTTAATAAATGATACAAATAAAAATTGCTGTAATAATGTAACAAGTGTTGTAAACATAATCCACCTCAAAACATTATATGAAAATTGTCGATGTTTATGTTTATGCTTTTCAACTATTCAAAAATAGGGTACAATATTCAAAAAGGAAGGTATGTATGAATAAAGAAATGAAATGTTTTGGCTGTGGGGCTATTATTCAAAGTGAAAATGAAAAACATATTGGATATGTCCCTAAAAGTGCCATCAATAAAGATAAAATTTTATGTCAAAGATGTTTTCAATTAAAGAATTATCATAAATTACAACAGACAACATTAACGAAAGATGATTTTTTAAATTGTCTTCAACAAATTGGAGAAAAAGATTGTTTGGTTGTTTATATGATTGATCTTTTTGATTATAATGGAAGTTTGATTCAGGGGTTAATCCGTCATATTGGTCATAATGATGTACTTGTTTTAGCAAACAAACGTGACATTCTACCAAAATCTGTCAAAGAAAGAAAATTAGAACACTGGGTAAGAAGACAACTTAAAGAAGAGGGGATAAAACCTGTTGATGTGATTATTACAAGTGGAAAAAAACATATGAATTTAGATTTGATTTATGATGCAATTATGACTCATCGTCAAAATCGTGATGTGTATGTTGTTGGTGTCACAAATGTTGGGAAATCGACGTTTATTAATGCATTGCTTAAGCATTATGCTGATGTAGAAAATCAAAATCTTATTACGGTTTCTGAATTCCCTGGAACAACGCTTAATTTAATTGAAATTCCACTTGATGAAAAAACAAGTCTCTATGATACTCCAGGTATTATTAATGATTCACAAATGACACATTTATTAAAACCGCAGGACATAAAAAGTGTCATTCCACAAAGTGAATTAAGACCTATGGTTTTTCAGTTAAATAGTGATCAAACACTTTATTTTGGTGGATTAGCACGTCTAGATTACTGTGTTGGTGAACAAGCAAATTTTGTTGCTTATTTTTCAAAAAATTTAAAGATTCATCGTACAAAAACACAAAAGGCTGATGATTTATATAATCGTCATCAGGCATTGCAATATGAAATTGAAGGAATCGAAGATATTACCCAAATGAAGTCATATGAATTTCAATTGCCATCGGGGAAATGTGATATTGTGATTTCAGGATTAGGATTTATAACAATTAGTTCTCATGGTGGAAAAATACGAATGCTTGTTCCACCACATATTTCTGTTTTAATGAGAGAAGCTATTATATAAAGGAAGGAAAAATTATGTTAACAGGAAAACAAAAAAGATATTTAAGAAGTCAGGCACATCATTTAAATGCCATTTATCAGGTTGGGAAAGATGGTGTCACAAGTAATCAAGTTAAAGGAATTATCGAAGCATTAGAAGCACAGGAATTAATCAAAGTGAAGCTTTTAGAAAGTTGTCCAGATGATGTGCATACAGTCGCATTAGAATTAAGTGTTCAAACAAAATCTGAAGTTGTTCAAATTATTGGTCATACAATTGTCCTCTACAAAGCAACTGATAAAGGAATTTATAAACTGGCATGAAAAAAGTAGGTTTATTTGGAGGAAGTTTTGATCCGATCCATAAAGCACATATCGAAATTGCAAAAATCGCTTTAGAACAGCTTCAACTTGATGAAATTCAGTTTATACCAACATTGAACAATCCATGGAAAGAAACAAGTGGTGCCAATCAGATAGATCGTCTTGCGATGATGCAAGAAGCCATTGGCAATGAAAAAGATATGTCCATTAATACAATTGAATTAGAAATGCCAGAAAACAAAAAAAATTATACTTATGATACCTTAAAGCAATTAAAGAAAAGATATCCAGATATTGAATATACGTATATTATGGGAATGGATCAGGCCAATTTATTTAGTGAATGGAAAAATGCCTATGAAATGAGTCAAATGGTACAGTTGGTTGCCTTTCAAAGAGGAGGATATGAAGCGAATAGGGATGTTTTAGAGCAATATCATTTCCTTCTTTTGAAAAATGAACCTGTCTATGCTTCAAGCAGTGATGTTAGAAACGGACATATTGAAATGCTAACTCCTGCAGTTCTTAAATATATTACAAAACATGGGCTTTATTTGGAAACTATGGTATCATGTCGAATGAAAGAAAAACGTTGGAAACATACATGTAGTGTAGCCAATCTTGCTGCAAAAATTGCTAAGGCGAATCACTTAAATGATCGACAAGCTTATATCGCTGGAATGTTTCATGATATTGCAAAAGAGATGGATGAACAAGAGGCTTTATTGATTATGCAGCAGCATTATCCTCAATACCTTGATAAACCGTTTGCTATATGGCATCAATGGGTATCGCGATATGTCAGTGAACATGAATATCTTATTGATGATTCCGTTATCTTAGAGGCAATTGAACATCATACAACAGGATCTATTCATATGTCACCAGTAGGGAAGTGTGTTTATGTAGCTGATAAGCTTGATCCATTGCGTGGATATGATTCTTCCCATCAAATAGAAGTGTGTATGAGCGATATCCATCAAGGTTTTAGAGATTCACTTATTGATTTTTATGATTTTTCAACAAAGAAGAACAGACCTATAGATGACTATTTTTTTGAAATTTATGATTATTTTGTAACAAAAGGAGAAATTTAAATGACAAAATTAGAATGTATTGTTAAAGCAATGGATGATAAATTAGCAACTCATATAGTTGCGATTGATATGCGTGATGCAAGTCCGATCTTTGAGACTTTTGTCTTATGTACTGCAAATAATGAACGTTTAATGCAAGCCATTAGTCAAAATATCAAAGATGAATGTGAAAAGAATGGTTTTGAAATCAAAAGTATTGAAGGGTTAAGAAATTCTAAATGGTTATTGATTGATCTAGGTGATATTGTCTGTCATATTTTTGAGGCTGGAGAAAGAGAAAGTTATAATTTAGAAAAATTATGGGGTGATATGCCACGTATTAATGTTGAAGGAATGTTAGCAAAATGAGTTATGAAACTTTTGCATACTATTATGATAGTTTGATGGATCCTCAATTCTACGATGATTATTATCAGTTTATTATTCAACACTGTGATTTTAAGGAAGTTCTTGAATTGGGATGTGGAACGGGTGAAATAGCAATTCGTTTAGCACAAGATGGTAAAAATGTATTTGCGACAGATATTTCACCAGATATGTTAGAAGTTACGAAACAAAAAGCAATGTCTATGAATGTGAATTTAATGTTGCAAAGAGTAGACATGAGCGATTTTTCTACATCTCATAGTGTTGATTTGATTTTGTGTTTATGTGATTCAATCAATTATTTAATAGATGTTGAAGATGTTTTAAAGACTTTTTATCATGTTTTTCATTCATTAAAAGATGGTGGTCAATTTATTTTTGATATTGATAGTCTTTATAAAATGAATGTTATTTTGAATGATTATCATGAAAAAGAAGAAGATGATGAATTTGCTTTTGAATGGTCAGTTGAAAATCTTGATGATGGTTATGTTCATCATCATGTTTATATTGAAGATAAAATTGAAAAAGAAATTGTGAATGAAGATCATTATCAAAAAACATATAGTGTTTCACAATACTTGTATTGGTTAAAAGAAGCTGGTTTTGAAAAGGTTGACTATTATAGTGATTTCCATCATTATCATGATGATTGTGAAAGAGTTATTTTTATATGTCAGAAGGGAGAAAAATGATGATTGGGATTATTGGTGCAATGGAACAGGAAGTTACAGAAATTTTAAAATTAATGGATTTAAAAGAACAAAAACAATATCTTGATTATACTTTTTATGAAGGAACACTCGCAAATCAACCTGTTGTTTTATTGCAGGGTGGAATTGGTAAAGTCAATGCAGCTATTTCTGCTACTTTATTGTTTTCACATTATGATATTCAATTTGTTATGAATATTGGATCAGCTGGTGGACTATTGCCTAAACAACAAAATGTTGGAGATGTTGTGATTTCTTCACATGTTGTTCATCATGATGTTGATGTGACAGCATTTCAAAGAAAGTTAGGAGAAGTTCCTGGAATGCCTTGTTATTTTGAGGCTGACCATAGTTTATTAACAAAGGTTGAGAATATTTTAAGGCAACAAAATATTCCTTCACATGTAGGTTTAATTGCTTCTGGTGACCAATTTATTTCTCTTGATAGTCAAGTTGAGACCATTCGTAAACATTTTCCTGAAGCGATGTGTGCAGAAATGGAAGCGGCTGCGATTGCACAAGTTTGTTATGTTTTTAAGAAACCTTTTATTATTACACGTTCATTAAGTGATGTGTTTCAAAAAGGTGAAAACTCAATTCAATTTGAAGAATATTTAAAGAAAGCAAGTTATGCATCAGCACAAATGTGCTATGCCCTTATTTCTTCGTTATAGCAATAACTTTTGTTATTGCTTCTTTTTTGGAGGTGAACGATTTGAAAAAAATTGAATTATTAGCACCAGCAGGTGATCAAGAATCTTTTGTGGCTGCCATACAAAATGGTGCAGATGCAATTTATTTAGGCGGAACGCTTTTCAACGCAAGAGCTTTTGCTAAGAATTTTGATGATGAGCAATTACAATGGGCTGTTCAATATGCTCATTGTCGTGATGTCAAAGTTTATGTAACAGTTAATACACTTTATAAAGATAAGGAATTTCCTTTATTATTAGAATATATTGATCGTCTTTATCATTTTCAAGTTGATGCTTTAATAATTCAGGATATTGGTCTATTTGATGTTGTCAAACATGCTTATCCTGATTTTGAAATTCATATGAGTACGCAATCATCAATTATGAATAATTCTGCTGTTCAATATTTTGATCAAATAGGAGCTTCAAGAGTTGTTTTAGCAAGGGAAAATACTCTTTTAGAGATTAAAGATATTTGTCAATCAACAAAATTAGAAATTGAAGTTTTTATTCATGGGGCCATTTGTATCTGTTATTCAGGACAATGTTTAATGAGCAGCATGATTGGAAAGCGTAGTGGGAATAGGGGAGCCTGTGCACAGCCATGTCGTCTTCAATATCAGCTTGTTGAGGATGGAAAAATATTAGAAAATAAAATACCTTTTCTTCTATCTCCAAAAGATATGATGACAATTGAACATATTCCTGAATTAATAGAAGCAGGTGTGACTTCTTTGAAAATTGAAGGGAGAATGAAACGACCTGAATATGTTGCAAGTGTTGTGAAAGCTTATCGTCATGCTATTGACAATTATTATCAACATCAATCTTCTGATTATCAAGAAGATATTGCAGATATGCAGGCAATGTTTAACCGTAATTATACCCAGGGCTATTTAATGAATGATCCTTATCTTTTAGATGGTGATTATTCAGGAAATAAAGGAGTAAAAATAGGGCAAGTCGTCCGTTATATTTCTGCTCAGAAACGTGTTGTTATTGCTTTGAATAAAACTTTAAATCAAGGTGATAGTATTGTGTTTGAAAAAATAGATAAGGGTAGACCGGTTAATAAAATTTATATTCATGGAAAACTAGTAGCCAATGGAAATCCTGGCGATCTCGTAGAAGTTGAATTTGATTATCCTGTATCACAAGGAATTGTTCGCAAAACAGTTGATACTAAAGTCATTAGTCAATTACATAAAACTTATGACAAAGAATATCGCCAAATTCCACTTAAAATTACATTTAAAGCCAAAATAAATCAACCTGCCGAATTAACTTTTCAACATCTCCAGGAACAGATTAAAATTGAATCACATGAACTTGTTGAAAAAGCTTTGAAAACACCATTAACCCAAGAAAGAATATGCCAGCAACTCTCAAAATTAAAAGACACTCCATTTTTTGTTGAGCAAATAACGATTGATTCAGATAATAATATAACACTTCCTATTAAAACATTGAATCAAATGAGAAGAGAATGTTCACAATTATTAAGTCAGCTTTTATCAAACAAAAAAATTCATCATATAACACCATTTAAAATACCATCATATCAACAAATAAAAACAGATCAGCCAAAGCAGCTCTATGTTCAAGTCAGTCATCTAGAACAATTAAATGCTGCCTGTCAATTACCAATTAATTATATTATTTATCCTTATCAATCCGATATTGAAGAAGCATATCAAGTATGTCGGCATTATCAAAAAACACTTATTATGGGGTTACCACATGTTTTAAAACAAAAAGATATCAATGATATCCAAAAATCAGCAATCTATTCCCATATTGATACAATATTGGTTAATGATTATGGTGCTTATTATGCTTTTCAAGATAAGAAACGTATAGTTGGTACAGGATGCAATATTTATAATTCCTATGCTGCTTCTCATTATATTGAAAAGCGAATCCTTTCATTAGAAATGTCATTGCAAGAAATCAATCAATTAAATGTGGATTTTTCAGATTGTATTGTTCAGGTTTATGGTAAAGTAGAAAATATGATTAGCGAATACTGTCCTATTTCTCAATACTATTATGGATATCAGAAGAAAAATTGTCAAATTTGCAAAAAACATCAATTTTCACTAATTGATCGAAAGAAAGAAAAATTTGATTTAATGATGGATGAGCAATGTCGTATGCATTTACTGAATTGTAGAACATTATATTTTGATAAGATATACAAGTGTCATTCACAAGGTCTGTTTATTCATTTCACAAATGAAACCCAAGAATTGACAAAATTTGTGATTGAACATTTTATATCTTTATTAAAAAAAGAAGATAAAAGTCGTTTAAAAGAAAAAATATCCACGACTTACGGATATTATAAAGAATAATGTTGAATTTTGCATAAAACATTTTATTTATGTCTTTCATAAATGCATTTTTTTATAATTCTAAATTGATATCATTTTCTAATGATGCTATAATAAAGACATGGAGGTGGCATTATGTCAATTGATATGGATTTGGCTAAGCGATTGAAAACTTATCGTAATTTTAAACATTTAACACAAAAAGAAGTTGCTGCTCACCTTAATGTTCCACACTCTGCAATATCAGATATAGAGAATGGTAAACGTGATGTGACAGTGGGAGAATTAAAAATCTTATCTCATCTTTATGGACGTAGTGTTGAAGAGATTATGAGTGGTAAAAAATATGATTATTATAACATTGCAAATATTGCTCGTCTTTTAACAGAATTACCTGATGAGGATTTAAAAGAAGTTATGTTCATTATTGAATATAAGCGTAAAAGAATTGAAGAAAAAAACAAAACAATTTAACTGTTTTGTTTGGGCATTTCAGGTTTTGTAAATATTACAGAATATTGAAATGTTTTTTTATGGGTTTATTCTTTTGTAAGAAGTGTTTTAAATTCTTCTAATAATGCTAAACCTTCAGTTAAGATTGTTGGATCACATTTCTCATCAGTATGATGATGGTAAAAATCAATACTTAACTGTGTATCAATCTGAACAATTGCATAGGTTCCATAACCATATGTCCCACGATTCATCATTAAGCTGCCTGGATTAATAAAATGAATGCCATCATGGATTTGATGTGTAGGGACATGTGTATGACCATGAAAACAAATTTGACAATTTTGTTCATGACACAATTGAATTAACTGCTCATACCCATAATAAACATTGTAGAATTGACCATGTGTTACACAAATATTTTGATATGTTTCATATTTTGGGAAAAGCGCATCATCATGATTTCCTTTCACAACAATATCAAATTTTTTAATAATAGGATCATTTAATGGCAATGATGAATCACCACAATGAATCATAAGATCTACTTTCTCTTTATAAAGATGAGTGACTCGCTGTAAATCATCACCAATTAAGTGACTGTCACTGACAACTAATATTTTCAAAACATCATCTTCTTTCTATTTTTATTATATTCTTTGTCTATAGTATACTCTTTTCTTTTTATATACAAAATATTTATTTTATTTTTATGCGATGAATTGACGAAATTTTCTGAAATAGAAAAAAATTGTCTCGTAAGTGTTTACAATTGCCCTAAAAGTTGGTAAAATAATATCAGTGAAATAACTAGAAAAGGAGTAACAAATATGAAAACTATTTTATTAGTATGTTCTGCAGGAATGTCTACAAGTTTATTAGTAACAAAAATGGAAGCGGCTGCTAAAGACGCTGGAGTTGAATGCAAAATCTTTGCATTACCTTTCTCTGATGCCCCTAGAGTATTAGAAGAAGTTGATTGTATTTTACTTGGCCCACAAGTAAGATTCCAAAAAGCTGCAATCGAAAAATTAGCTGCTTCAAGAAAAGCTGGTGCTATCCCTGTTGACGTTATCGATATGAGAGATTACGGAACAATGAACGGAAAAGCTGTTTTCGATAAAGCTTTATCAATGTTAGGTGAATAATTCTCAATCAAAAGGAGTGTAAACTCCTTTTTTTCTTTCTTTTTTTGACGAGGTTTGCTATAATATTAAAAAATATTAGGAGGGGTTTATAAATGAAAAAAGCGATTATAACAGTTGTTGGAAAAGATCAAGTTGGGATTATTGCAAAAGTATGTACATATTTAGCTGAAGCACAAATCAACATTCTTGATATTTCACAAACAATTTTACAAGGATATTTTAATATGATGATGATTGTTGATACGTCTTGTGCAAATGATGAATTTTCTATACTTGCTGATCAATTGTCAGTATTAGGTGATGAAATCGGAGTGAATATCAAATTACAACATGAAGACATTTTTAATAAAATGCATAGAATCTAAGGAGGAATAAAATGATTAATTTATTTGAGGTTGCGGAAACAAATAAAATGATTGAACAAGAGAACTTAGATGTGCGTACAATCACAATTGGGATAAGCTTATTAGATTGTATTGATGCAAATATTAATGTTCTTTGTGAAAACATTTATCAAAAAATAACAAATACTGCAAAAGATCTTGTCAAGACAGGAGAAGCTATTGAAAAAAAATATGGAATTCCAATTGTTAATAAAAGAATTTCAGTAACGCCAATTGGATTTATTGGGGCAAGTGCCTGTCATTCATCAGAAGATTTTGTCAAGATTGCAAAAACATTGGATCGTTGTGCTCATGAAATTGGAGTAAACTTTATTGGGGGATATAGTGCCATCGTTTCAAAAGGAATGACAAAGGCTGAGGAATTGTTGATTCGTTCAATACCTCAGGCAATGAAAGAAACTGAACTTGTATGTAGTTCTGTAAATGTGGGTTCAACAAAAACTGGTATCAATATGGATGCTGTTAAACTTGCTGGTGAAATTGTGAAAGAAACAGCTGAAATCACAAAGGAAAATGATTCAATTGGTTGTGCAAAGCTCGTTATTCTTTGTAATGCACCTGATGATAATCCATTTATGGCAGGGGCTTTCCATGGCGTGAGTGAAGCAGATGCTATTATCAATGTCGGTGTAAGTGGTCCTGGTGTTGTCAGAAATGCGATTAAAACTGCTAAAGGTAAAGATTTTGGTGAGTTATGTGAGACAGTCAAAAAAACAGCTTTTAAAATTACACGTGTAGGACAGTTGGTCGCACGCGAAGCATCAGCTGCATTAAATATTCCTTTTGGAATTATTGATTTATCATTGGCACCAACTCCTGCTGTTGGTGATAGTATTGCCGATTGTTTGCAGGAAATGGGATTAGAAAGAGTAGGGGCACCTGGAACAACTGCTGCTCTTGCTATTTTAAATGACCAAGTGAAAAAAGGTGGCGTTATGGCTTCATCATATGTCGGTGGATTATCTGGAGCTTTTATTCCTGTAAGTGAAGATCAGGGAATGATTGATGCAGTAGAGGCTGGCGCTTTAACTTTAGAAAAATTAGAAGCTATGACATGTGTTTGTTCAGTTGGATTAGATATGATTGCTATTCCTGGTAAAACATC
This sequence comes from Candidatus Stoquefichus sp. SB1, assembly GCF_001244545.1. Lineage (NCBI taxonomy): Bacteria > Bacillati > Bacillota > Erysipelotrichia > Erysipelotrichales > Erysipelotrichaceae > Candidatus Stoquefichus > Candidatus Stoquefichus sp. SB1. The sequence goes on from NZ_LN852693.1 coordinate 272,608, forward strand.
AGCCAAAACAATTTCTGGTGTCATTGCTGATGAAATGGCAATTGGAATGATCAACCAAAAAACAACAGCTGTTAGAATCATTCCTGTTATTGGTAAAGATGTTGGGGAGACAGTTGAATTTGGTGGATTGCTTGGATATGCTCCAATTATGCCGGTTAATTCTTTTTCATGTGATGAATTTATTGATCGTGGAGGAAGAATACCAGCTCCAATTCATAGTTTTAAAAACTAAAAAGACGATGATATCGTCTTTTTTTACAAGAAAGAAGGATATTATATGCAATTAGAACAACTTATTATTTATCGAAATCTTACCAATGATAAAGATATTTATAAATGTATATCTTTTATCCAAAAAGAACCTCTTATTGATGAATCAGAATTTGTTTCAACAATGTTACAATTAACTGAAAAATATGATCTACATGGACAATTATTTCAGAGTCTTATGACTTTTTTATTAGCAAACCATGAAAATTCTTTTACTCTTTCTTTAGAAAGAAAACAAAGTATTCCTGATTCTTTAAAAAAAGTGATTATGAAAGATATCGAAATACTTTATCAATTTTTTCATTATGATTTTTCTTTTTTAGATTCTTTATACAAAGATCTATTTTATGATTTCCCTCATAGTAAACCTATTGTTAATCAAGAAATCTTTGATTTATTAACACATTTACAAACTTTGCTTTCACAAAGCACATCAGTGGAAGAATTTTACAATATATTATATAATCATTACAGTCAATATGGAGTAGGAAAATATGGTTTAAATAAAGCTTTTCGCTATTTGAATGATTCTATTATACCAATTGATCATATTGGTAATAATACATTAGATCAATTGATTGGATATGAGAGTCAAAAGGAACGTCTTAAAGCGAATACTGAAGCTTTTCTTAAAGGAAAGAAAGCCAATAATGTTTTGCTCTATGGTGATAGTGGAACTGGAAAGTCTAGTAGTATTAAAGCTTTACTGAATGAATACTATAAAGATGGTTTAAGAATGGTAGAAGTTTATAAACATCAATTTATTGCTTTGCCACAAATCATTAATGAACTACAAAATCGTCAATATCATTTTGTTATTTTTATGGATGATTTATCTTTTGAAGAATTTGAAGTTGAATACAAATATTTAAAAGCTGTTATTGAAGGTGGTTTGGAAAAGAAACCAGATAATATTTTGATTTATGCGACAAGTAATCGTAGACATTTAATCAAAGAAACTTGGAATGATCGAAACCATGATCAAGAAATTAACAATAATGATGCAAAACAAGAAAAATTATCATTGGTTTCACGTTTTGGTGTACAAATTATGTATATCCATCCTGATAAACAGCATTATTTAGACATTGTCGATGGGCTTGCCAATACATATGGTATTGATATACCTTTAGATGAATTACATGAATTAGCTTTGCAATGGGAAATAAGAAATGGAGGTTTTTCCGGGCGCACTGCAAAACAATTTATTCATATGTTGCTTGGAAAGAAATAATGAAAGAATTAAAATTAGAAGATTATTCAATAATAAAACCTTTTTTGGATTTAGCTGATTATGAAGGATATAATTCCAACTTTGTGACAATGATGATGTGGAATCATGAATATCATATTCAATACGAAGTTCATGAGCATTTTTTGATTATGTTACATCATTATAAAGATATTAAATTTTGGGCAATGCCATTTACAAGTCCAGAATATTATCAAGAAGCTATTGATTACATGATAAACTATAGTCATCAGCATCAGTTTACCTTTATGATTGATTGTGCAATTGAAGATTTTGTTGAAAAGATAAAACCTATATATTCTCAACAATTACTTTTTGAAAGAACCCCTTATAATGATGATTATATTTATGATCGTCAAATGCTGCAGACATTATCTGGTAAAAAGATGCAAAAAAGAAGAAATCATTATAATTCTTTTTTAAAGAATTATCCTCATTATGTTTATCGTGATTTAGATATTACAGATGATTTTGAAACTATTTTAAGTTGTTTGAATCGCTGGGAAAATGAGAAAGATAATCTAAGTGAATCAATGACAAGTGAAGTCCGTGGTATTATGTCTTTGTTGTCTTCTAAGCATTTATTGGATTTTGAAGTTGGTGGTATTTTTATTGAAGGGCAAATGGAAGCATTTATTATTGCATCGCGATTAAAACATTCAACAATTCAAATTCATGTTGAAAAAGCCAATAAAGAAATAAGAGGATTATATCCAGCTATATTAAAAGAGATGTTAGAGCATCATTTTCCAGATGAAAAATATGTTAATAGAGAAGAAGATATGGGATTGGAAAATTTAAGAAAATCGAAGCAATCACTTCATCCAGTCAAAATGATTTATAAATATCGAATTTATGAGAAGAATCTGCAAGTGACTCAGGCAACTCCTGATGATTTCAATGATATTATCGAATTATGGAAAATCTGTTTCCAGGATGAAACTGATGAATCAACTGCATTTTATTTTGAAAATCTTTATCAAATGGAAAATACTTATGTATTAAAAAATAATAATGAGATTTTATCTGTTTTACAGATTGTTCCAATGATGATTCAAAAGTATCAACAGATTCAAAACAGTTATTTCATTTTAGGTGTGTGTACACATCCACATGTGCAAGGGCAGGGATGTATGAAATTTCTTATGGACTTTGTTTTAGATCTTTATAAACAACAAGATATCTATTTACAAGCATATATTCCTAAAATTTATCGTCCATTTGGTTTTCATGCCTCACATTATCATCAAATAATCGATGTAGATAAGACAGAATTGACTTTTAATACTCCAGAGCCTATTGATGATTTATCGCTGTTAAAAGACTATTATGAAGCTTATACAGCATCTTTTAATGATTATCGTATAAGACAAGAGAATGATTGGTATATGCTTGTAAAGAGATGTCAAGCATTCCATGAAAATATAGTGATATTTAAAGATTTAGGTTATATGATTTATCATCAAGATGATAATGAAATCTATATTACAGAATTTATTTATCTCAATGATGAAGCAATATTAAGAATGTTATCATATTGGCGAGATTCACAACTTAAAATTACCTTAGAATGTGATTTGAGAGTCAACATAAAAGGGACATCTCAATCAATAATAACAATGATGTCTAATCAAGAAAATAGTGATTTTATTGATAAAAATAGATATATAAATGAGATTTATTAAGAAAAAGATGAAATTCTTTTTCTTTTTATTTTCTCTTAGTGATTGACATGTTATAAAGAATGTGATAAATTTCAATAGTATTAATAAAAATTTATTATATGGAGGATGTCTCATGAGCAATGAATTACATGAAGAATGTGGTGTATTTGGTGTTATTGGTCATAAAAATGCAGCGAATATGTGTTATTATGGCTTACATAGTTTGCAACATCGTGGGCAAGAAGCGGCTGGTATTTTAACTACCTATCATCAAAAAATGAATATTCATAAAGGAGAAGGGTTAGTCACTGAAGTGTTCAATGCTGAAAAATTATCAGCAATTCAAGGAGATGCGGCTATTGGGCATGTCCGTTATTCTACAGCTGGTGGAGGCGGTATTGCTAATGTTCAGCCGTTTTTATTTAAAACAATGACAGGTTCTATGGGTATTTGTCATAATGGAAACCTTGTTAATGCAAACATTCTAAAACAAGAGCTTGAAGAAAAGGGAAGTATTTTTTCATCTTCTTCTGATACTGAAGTTTTAGGACATCTTATCAAACGTCAAAAAGGAACAATGATAGAACGCATTTGTTCTTCACTGGATAAATTAGATGGGGCATTCGCTTTTCTTATATTAATTGAGGATCGTTTGTATGCTGCTAGGGATAAATATGGATTAAGACCTTTGTCTATTGGTATATTACCTAATGGCGCATATGTTTTTGCTTCAGAAACATGTGCACTAGATATTGTTGGTGCAAAATTTTTGAGAGATGTAGAACCAGGTGAAATTGTGAGAGTAAAAGATGGTCAATTAAAATCGAAATTATATACTCATGATCAGATTGTTGATAAAATATGTGCTATGGAATATATTTATTTTTCAAGACCTGATAGCACAATTGATGGAATTAATGTTCACACCACAAGAAAACTGGCAGGGAAACAATTATATTTAGAATCACCAGTTGAAGCCGATGTTGTTATTGGGGTTCCAGATTCCTCTATTTCAGCTGCCATTGGTTACGCTGAAGCATCTGGGATACCTTATGAAATGGGATTAGTGAAAAATAAATATGTAGGGCGTACATTTATCCAGCCAACTCAGGAAATGAGAGAGCAGGGAGTACGAATGAAATTATCGGCTGTTTCTTCTATTGTTAGTGGAAAAAGAGTGATTATGATAGATGATTCTATAGTAAGAGGAACAACTTCTAAACGCATTGTTAGACTTTTAAAGGAAGCCGGAGCTAAAGAAGTACATGTTAGGATTGCATCGCCAGCCATTCAATTTCCTTGCTTTTACGGTGTTGATACATCAACTATAGAAGAATTGATATCAAGTCGAATGAATAATCAGGAATTATGTCAATATATTGAAGCTGATTCATTGGCATTTATCCAAGAAGTTGGATTAAAAAAATCAATTCATTTTAAAAAAGAACACACTTGTGATTTGTGTATGTCTTGTTTCAATGGGAAATATGTAACCAAACTCTATGATTCATATGAAAAAGCCAATAAAGAAGAAAAGTAAGGGGATATTTTATTAAATCTCCTTACTTTATTTATAATTATATATAACTTCGCATAATGTATATTATGTGAATGTTATAGAATATTTGAAATGGCTACAAAACTTACAAGAATGATTAATCCTATATCAATACACATAAGATATTTATATAATGGTTCTTTATCAACTTTATGATTGTTATAAACAGCTAAAAATGAAGATATATACAATAGCAAAGCTATTATATAATTGACAATCATTGGTCCAGTTGTTTCTTGTATAGAAGCACCAAAAATAAATAATAAACTCCCTATAAGCATACCAGCTAAAGCGAGTATAACCACTTTTCTGACTTTCTTTTCATGCATACATCTATACCTCTAAATGATTTTCTCTAGTAATGATTCACCAATACCAGGATTTTCTACACCAAAATTATCTGCAATAGTTGCTCCGATGACTGCATAGCTTTTTAAAAGACCTAAATGTTTCGGTTGTTTTAAAGATTTGCTATAGATAATCAATGGTACATTTTCACGAGTATGATCAGTTCCTTTGTAAGTTGGATCATTTCCATGGTCTGCTGTTATCATTAACAAATCATCTTCATGAAGCGCCAATAATAAATCATTCAATTGTGAATCAAATGCCACAATGGCATCGCCATAGCCTTTTGGGTTTCGTCTATGGCCATATACAGCATCGAAATCAACTAAATTCAAGAAAGCCAATCCTTCAAAATCTTTTTTAGCAATTTCCGTTGTTTTGAACATACCATCATCATTAGAAACCGTTTTTACTTTTTCACTAATACCTTGATCAACAAAAATATCAGGAATTTTACCAATTCCAATGACATCAAATGAATTTTCTTTTAATGCATCTAAAACTGTTTTACCAAATGGTTTTAAAGCTAAATCATGACGATTGGCAGTTCTGACAAATTCTCCTTTTTTCTGACCAACATATGGTCTTGCAATAACACGTCCAATTTTCCACCTTTCATCCATTGCTAACTCACGAGCTATTTCGCATGCCTGATACAATTCTTCTAAAGGAATCACATCTTCATTGGCAGCAATCTGAAAGACTGAATCAGCAGATGTATACACAATCCAATCACCAGTTTGAATTTGATGCTCTCCCCAATCATCAAGAATCTTTGTTCCACTTTCCGCATAATTACCCACACAATGGCGTCCTGTTTTTTGTTCGAATAATTCTATAAACTCTTTAGGAAAACCTGTATCTGTAAATGTTTTGAATGGTTTGGTAATATGTAAGCCCATCATTTCCCAATGACCAGTCATAGTATCTTTACCATTAGATACCTCTTCTAAACGAGCAGTATAAGCCAATTGATTTTTTAATTGATGAATACCTTTAAATTCACCAATACTTCCTAATCCCATACCTTCTAGTTGAGGAACATCTAAACCACCAACACTTTCGCATATATGACCAAGAGTATTAGCACCCTCATCACCAAATTCTATTGCATCATGTGCATCTCCTACTCCTAAAGAATCTAAAACAATTAAAAATACTCTTTTATACTTTTTCACTATCTTTTCTTCCTTTCTTGACTTCGTGGATGTAATTTCATATAATCTTCTATCGTTTTACTTTGTGAAACATGTGTATATATTGTTGTTGTGGATATATCACTATGTCCCAGCATTTCTTGAATTGAACGTAAATCAGCATCATTTTCCAATAAATGAGTAGCAAATGTATGTCGTAAAGTATGTGGTGTTACATGCTTTTTAAGACCGCTTTTTTTAACTATACCTTCTAAAATATGATAAAAATCATCTCTTTGAATAGGTTGCCCTTTTTGATTTATAAATAAATACTGAGTTGTTACTTTCTCACATAATTGTGGACGAAAATTTTCAATATATTCCTTAAGGTATATACAGCATTGTTGGTTCATAGGAACAATTCTTTCCTTATTTCCTTTTCCTATACATTTGACAAAACCCTTTTGAATATTAATATTTTGAAGAGTTAATGAACACATTTCACTCACTCTTAAACCAGATCCATAAAGAATCTCCATCATACAGCGATTTCTAGCACTCTTTGGATCTTTCATTTCAACAGAATTAAGTAATTGATTGACTTCATCAACACTTAGAACTTCTGGTAAATACTGTTCTTTTTTTGCCATTTCAAAAGAACTCATAACATTCTTTTGAACTTTCTTTTCTTTAACTAAAAAAATATAGAACTGACGCAAAGCTACCATATGTCTATCTGCTGAAGATGTTTTAAAAGAACTTCTTAAATCTTTTAAATAAGTATAGACATGATCTTTTTCAATCAGAGTTATATCATTTAATTGAAAATGATCATTCATATAGTTAACAAAATGTTGAATATCTCTTAAATATTCATTAATTGTATGATAACTATACCCTTTTTCAACAACCATATATTGTTGATATTCATTCATTGCCTCTTTACATTTCAATATACATCACCTTATTTATTATAACAAGAATTGAAATGAAAAACCACAAATGTAATGATTAAAACATTGGAATGATATAAACTCGAAATGCAAGTGATATAGAAAAACAAACCAAAGTGAGAATTAAATTATTTAAACGATAATTCATCATACTTTTTATATTAAAGTTTTGTTCTATATAAAATGTAACCAAGGTTACATACATAGAAATATGCATGCATGTTATATTTAAAACTATACATAATAAGATTTCTAAAAGACTTTCTATCAATAACAAGAGAACCAGTAAAAATGAAAGTGGAACAACAGAAAAAACATATAATAATGAAAAAGAAAGCTGCATTCCCTTTATAAATAACAAGAATAACAAACCAAAGTGTCCATAATAACTCGAACTTAAATATGTACATACCAAAATATATAAACTTCCTTGCATGACATATAGTTGATATTGATTTTGATAACCATCTGCATTAAGATAAAACAAATTTTCCAAAAATCCTTTCATTGTTTCATTGGCAATAGAATATTGATAAAACCCAAAAAGAAACCCCATAACAAAGACAGTTACAATAAAAATAAAAATATATTTTTTATGATCAATAAATCGACGCAAAAAAACACTCATTGCTAATCACCTCTTTGATAATACATATGAGTGTTTTTTGAAATTATTCATTATTTTTTAAGTATTTCTTTTGGACAGGTGTTTCATCTATGAGTGAGGAAGCTTTTACTATTTTAACATCAGGTAAAGCTTTTGTAAGCTGATCAATAATTTGATCTGTCTGATTCACTGTCTTAGCATCATTGGATTCACTAGCATGAGCAAACAATGATATTTGTTCATTAAGTTCATCTTGATGAATAACATTGTTTAAGCTGACACCTACTAAACGTAACATTTCTCCTTCATATATCCCTTCAAACAACAATAATGCAGTAGCATAGATTGTATCATAGTCATTTGTATAATGATCAATAATCATCTGTTTGGTACGACTTTTTTCTCTTGTGTACTTGAGTGTGATGGATATAGAATTCGATACTAATAGACGTTTTTTCGCACGCTGAGAAACTTCGTGTGATAATTCTCTAAACATAGATTTGATGAAATCCTCATCATTGCTATCTTGTTCAAAAGTTGTTGAATTCCCAACTGATTTGAGTTCATTTTTTGAATAATTGATTTTTGAAAAATCTTTTCCGTTTGCTTTTTGGTAAAAAAGCAAAGTGTTTTTTCCAAAAACAGATCTAATCTTATCATAGTTTTCATGTTTAGCAAGATCTCCAATTGTCATAATGCCCATTGCTATAAGCTTTGGTGCAGTCTTTTTGCCAATTCCAAACATTGTATGAATTGGTAATGGCCATAATTTTTCTTTATAATTTTTGTTATTGATAATCGTAATACCCATTGGCTTTTTCATATCACTTGCCATTTTTGCTAAAAATTTATTAGGTGCAATACCAATCGAACATTGCAAGTGAAGATGCTCATATACAGTTGATTGAATTTTTTTGGCAGCCACACTAGGAGAAATGTTGTTTTGCTGAATATATTCGGTCATATCAACATAACATTCATCTATACTTGCAACTTCTAATTTTTTAGAAAAAGTTGATACAATATGGAAAAATTGTTGAGATAATGTTTTATATAGATCAAAATGTGGAGGTATTGTGATAATATGAGGACATAACTCTTTTGCTTTAAATAATGGCATTGCTGAATGAATTCCAAACTGTCGCGCTTCATATGAAGCAGTAGTGATAATACTCCGACGAGAGTCACGACATATGACAATTGGTTTTCCTTTTAATTCAGGGTGAGTGGCTATTTCAGCACTAGCAAAAAAAGCATTCAGATCAATATGAAAGATAATTTGCATGGTGACTCACCCCTTCCCTATAACTATTTTAACATATAGTTTTTATAATTATAAAGACTTTCTTTTTTTACGTTATCTGTTTTATGTGCTAATCTTAATTTATCAGCAATCATTGCAATAAATTCAGAGTTAGTTGGTTTCGCTTTAACAGCTGAAACAGTATATCCAAAAATATCATCAATTGCATCAGTATTTCCTCTATTCCAAGCCACTTCAATTGCATGGCGAATAGCACGTTCTACTCTTGAAGAAGTTGTATTATACATTCTTGCAATATCTGGATATAGAACTTTTGTGACTTGTCCTAAGATTTCAATATTGTAATAAGTTGTTAAAATAGCTGTTCTTAAATACATATAGCCTTTAATATGTGCAGGAATTCCAACTTCATGTAAAATTTCAGTAATTTCGTTTTCGATTTTTACCTTTTTATACTTTTCTGATTCATCCATATTTAACAATTGATCATGTTTTTGTTGATCAGCACTTGTTATGTAAAGAGCGGATTGGACAAAATGTTGCATATCAAATGGATATTTAAAGCAATAATCTACGGATAAGTCTTCTAACATATTACAAATAACCTGATTTGTAAATTGTGTAATACAAATGACTTTTTGATAACTTGATTTATGCATTTCTCTTAATCTATTAAGAACTCCTAACCCATCAATCTCTGAAAGCATTAAATCAATAATTAACAAATCACATGTTCTTTGATTCAAAAAATTCAAGCAATCTGTTCCGTTATTAGCAGTACCAACAATTTCAAATTGATTTGTTTTTTCTAAACATAATTTTACATTTTCCAATAATTCTTGTTGATCTATTGCTATAAAAGTTTTCATTTTTCCAATTTCCCCTTTCGATTTATTCTCATCAGCAAAGTTATTATATATATGTCAAAAAAGGATTCATAGTCTTAATACAAAAAATGTATAGTGAAAAGTGAATTTAAATCAATTCGTCATTTTTTTCGCTATGTTTTTCGACATAGTTATCTATCAAATGTCTAAATGTGTTGAAATAAGAAAAAGGAATCAAAGATGATTCCTTTCCTTATTTGTCGTTTTCAAGCATCCAATCAATATATAAACCATAACCTTGGTGAACATTGTTGATATCTACGTGTGTAACACAGCCAATGAGTTTTCCGTTTTGAATAATTGGTGATCCACTCATTCCCTGAACAATCCCATTTGTTAAAGAAAGAACTTTTTTGTCAGTAATTTCAAAAGTGATTCCTTTAATAGAAGGTTTGCTTTGTTTCTTTAAATGAGTTATATTAATTGAACATTTTGTTATTGTATGACCATCAAGCACTGTTAAGAAATAAGCTTCTCCCTCTTTGATTTCATCTATTGAGGCTGTTGAAATAATCTGCTGATTAGCAGTTAATTCATCATATTGACCATAGATGCCGTAATTGTTATTATCATAAATTGTCCCTATTTGAATCGAGCCAATATCAGCAACTTTTTCACCAGGTGTTCCATTTTGAGATGGATTGATTTTTTTAACATATGAATTGTAGACACTTCCTTTTTTTACAACCGCATCACTTGATAATGATACATCACACATCATATGTCCAAGAGCGCCAAAATGATGTGTAGCAGGGTTGTAGTAAGTCATAGTCCCTATTCCGGTTAATCCATCCTGTACATAGAGTCCAGTTGTAAATTGTCCGTTATTTTCTTGAAACTTAAGTTCTTTTGTGATTTCTTTTTGATTACGTAAAAGGGTTAATGAAATAGAATGTTTATTTTCAATTTCTTTTTCAACAGTATCCATTAAAAGTGATATCGAATCAACACGTATATCATTCACTTTTACAATTAAATCACCTGATAAATAACCATCACTTGAAGGATTATACTTATGATTGTCAATAGAAATATCATAAGTCCCTGTGATCATAACACCATCATAATCGAGTTCAATACCTATAGATTGACCACCTAATATAACTTCGGCTGCAAACACGCTAAAAGACGGTAAGATGAGTGAAACGACAGTTATGAGTGTAATACTTAACTTTTTCAAAAGCAAAGCATATACACCTCCCTGTAATCCTAACGATTACATTTTAGTTTGGCATATATGCTTTGAATTATACATTCAATAATTTTTTAGCATTTTCAATAGCTTCTTGCGTAATTTGCTCTCCAGATAACATTTTTGCAATTTCAGTAACTCTTTCATCAGTTTTTAGTAAATGGATAGATGTCAGAGTTTCTTGTGTACCTATTGTTTTTTCAATACTATATTGATAATCAGCTAAACTTGCAACTTGTGGTAAATGTGTAATACAAATGACTTGTTTTTGTTTGGCAAGCTGAAGCATTTTATCACCAATGCTTGTAGCCACTTTTCCACTTACACCTGTATCAACTTCATCAAAAATAATTGTCTCTATTGGACTGTATTTTAAAATAATAGTTTTAATTGCAAGCATAATACGTGAAATTTCTCCACCACTTGCACTTTCATTAAGTAAACTTAAATTTTGTCCTTTATTTACAGAAATCATAAATTTAATTTCATCAAAACCATTCTTGTTGAGTTCTGTTTTTTCAAAATTAACTTTAAATTGAGCTTTGTCTAAATAAAGATCTTGAAGTTCTTTATGAATATCATTCTCAAATTTTCTTGCATTTTTTATTCTAAGATTATGGATCTTTTCAGCTAATTCTAAAGCAATTTGTTTCTTTATAGTTACTTCACTTTGAAGAGCATGGATATGTTCTTCACGATGATTAATAAAATCAATTTTCTCTTGTAATTCCTGTCGATATTCCATGACTCTTTCCATCGTAAATCCATATTTACGCTTTAAACGATTAATCTTATACAAAATATCCTGTAACTCATTAAATCGATATTCATCAAAGTTTAAACTCCTATAAATATCCATTACATTTTCATACTCATCCATCAAATTATAGTATTGATTATATAGACTATCATATGAATCATTAAAATGACCATAATTCACAACGTTTTGTAAAGAACTGAGTGCATCTTTGAATTGTGGTAAGACACCATAATTATGATTCATTAAATGATCAAAATTTTGAATAACTTCATTAATTTTTTCGATATTTTGAAGTGATTTTAATTCTTCTTCTAATTCTTCAACTTCATTATCAGTATATGTCACTTCATCAATTTCATTCAATTGACTCATTAAAAAATCTAATTGTTCATCACTCATATCTTCTTCAATTGATTTTTTGAGTTGGCGTGATACAGATTGATAATCTTGATATACTATTTGATAATCATTCAAAATACTTTTTAAATCTTTGTAAGCATATTGATCAATTAATTGAATATGATTTTTTTCTTCAAAAATTTTTTGTGTTTCAAACTGCGAATGAATATCAATAAAATATGGCATGATCATTTTTAAAGCATTATTTGAAGCATTTTGATAATTAATTTTAACATTACTTTTTCCTGAAGATAATATTTCTTTTGTAACAACAAACTGTTCATCCGGTTCAATATGCAATTCATCACATATATTTTCTAAAGCTTTTGACATATCAACTTCAAAAATTCCTTCAATAACAGCTTTTTGACAGTCTTTTTTGATAAAAGATGTGGACGCTCTATTTCCACATAATTGTCCTAATGCGTCAATAATAATGGATTTCCCTGCCCCAGTTTCACCAGTTAAAGCACTCATCCCCTGATAAAAATCGACACGCATTTTATCAATAATAACAAAAGAAGAAATATATAGACTTTTAAGCATATTTTCACCTACCCTTTAAAATGAAGATGAGCTTCATTAACAATCTCATCAATATTTATATTTATATCATGATTATCATCATTTTTAAAACATCCTAAAAATTCAATATTTCCTATTCCACCTGTAATAGGTGAATAAGTTAATCCCTGAACTGACATTTTCGCATCATGAGCATATGAAAAAACTTCTTTAATAACTCTTTGATGAACTTCTTTATCACTTACAATACCATGTTTACCAACATCTTCTTTTCCAGCTTCAAATTGTGGTTTGATTAAAGCAACAACATAACCCTTAGATTTCATTATTTGTGATAATGGCTTTAAAATATGTTTGAGTGATATGAAAGAAACATCTATACTTGCAAAATCTGGTTGTCCATATTGAAACATCTCTGGTGTTGCATATCTAAAGTTTGTCTGTTCCATAACATGTACACGTGGATCATTTCTTAATTGCCAAACAAGCTGATTTGTCCCTACATCTAAAGCATAAACTTCACGTGCATGATGCTGTAAAGCGCAATCAGTAAATCCGCCTGTTGATGAACCTATATCCAGCATTAAAAGATTATCAAGATTTAATTGAAATTCATTTATTGCTTTTTCTAATTTCAAACCACCGCGAGATACATATTTGAGCTTTTCACCTTTGATATAGAGATGAGAATCAACTGGAATCTTTGTTCCAGGTTTATCAATATAATCATAATCATCTCTTACAATTCCTGCCATAATAGCTCTCTTTGCTTTTTCACGTGATTCAAATAAGCCTTGTTCAACACAAAGAACATCAACTCTCTCTTTTTTCACAGCATTTCTCCTTTACCAATTTCAATAAATCATCAATTCCAATATGCTCATAATTCAATAGTGTATCAATATCTCCTTGAGGTGTATAATGATCATCAATTCCTAAATAATCAATAAGCATAAATTGTTGTTTCCGAGAATAATATTGTGCAATTAAAGAACCTAATGAGCCAATCATTAAATCAGTTTCATATATAATTAAATGTTGTTGTAACTGATGAAATTCATTAAGCATTTCTGTGTCTAATGGTTTTATAAATCTTGCATTAATTAGATTCACTGATAAGTTTTCTTTTTCAATCATATTTTTAACTTTATCAACTTTTGCGTCATATGTAATAATTGTATCTTTATAATCTTGATTAAAAATAACTTTTTCCCATGTTCCAAGTTCAATCTCTTCTTCTATTGAAACATCACTATCCATAATACTTCCCTTAGGGAATCTTAATATATAAGGTGCATCAAAATGAGAAAAAGCTGTATTCACCATTTGCTTTGCTTCTTGAGCATTACGTGGTGTCATAATAATAAGATGTGGTACGGATGATAAAAAACTAATATCAAATACACCATGATGTGTTTCTCCATCAGAGCCAACAAGTCCACTACGATCAACACCAATTAAACATGGTAAATTCATCCTTGCTATATCATGATTAATTTGATCATATGCACGTTGTAAAAAAGAAGAATACACAGTTATATATGGTTTTTTCTGAGCATTAGAAAGACCAGCTGCAAATGTCATAGCGTGTTCTTCAGCAATTCCTACATCGAAACTACGATTAGGAAATTTATCAAAAATTTGATCCAGGCAAGAACCAGCAATCATTGCTGGTGTTATCACAACAACATCTTGGTCTTTTTCCATCCATAATTTTATTTGTGAGGAAACAATCAGACTCCAACTTTTCAGCAACGTTTCCTTTTTTAAAATGCCTTCCTTGTAATCAAAAGGTGCTACACCATGATAAACTCCTTGACAATCATTCTCTGCTAATACGTATCCTTTTCCTTTAACGGTATGGACATGAACAACAACACTATGATCCATTTCATCAGCCACATGAAGAGCATTCATTAAATCATGAAAATCATGTCCATTGACTGGACCAATATAATCCAAACCAAATTCTCCAAATATATTATCATCTATAACATTTTCTTTAATTTGATCTTTAATATTTTTTGTCAATTGATAGATTTTTTTACCAAACTTTGTTTTATTTAAAAAAGCAGTATAATTATTTTTTACATTTGTATATTGATTAGAAATACGTACTTCTGATAAGAAATTACTAAATCCACCAACATTTTTAGAAATAGACATATCATTGTCATTAAGAATAATAATCACTTTAGAATCAATTGATCCTAGATAATTTAACGCTTCAAAAGATTCCCCGCTCATAATTGCTGCATCTCCCACAACACAAATAATTTCACCATCTTCATTATTCAAATCACGGGCAACAGCCATACCAGTACCACCAGATATAGCAGTTGATGAATGACCTGCTTCCCATACATCATGAACACTTTCCTGTCTTTTTTGAAATCCACTTAACCCTTGGAATTGTCTTAATGTCTGAAATTGGTTAGCACGACCAGTTAAAATTTTATGAACATATGATTGATGACCAACATCAAAGATAATCTTATCTTTAGGTGAATCAAAAATATAATGTAACGCAATTGTTAATTCAACAATACCTAAATTACTAGAAAAATGGCCACCTGTCTGAGAAACATTATGAATAATAAAATCTCTGATTTCCTGTGCTAATTCCTCAAGTTCATCTATATTTAATTGTTTTAAAAAATCTGGACCTTTGATTTTATCAAGATTCATTTAATTCACCCTTTTCATAATCATTGTTAATAACTCTAAAATTAACCCATGATTAATACGCATTGCATAAATTGCTTCGTAGCATTTATTAAATAATTTTTCTACTAATTTTTGTGATTCATCAAGACCCAAAAGTGACACATATGTAGATTTATGATTTTCCAAATCGCTTCCTGTCTTTTTACCTAATTTTTCTTGATCACCAATGACATCTAAAATATCATCTTGAACTTGAAAAGCCAATCCTAAATCGAATCCAATTTGACTCCAATATTCATAATCTTGAGGTTGAGCAATTAAACTGGCTAGTTGCATACTCACAGCAATTAACTCACCTGTTTTATGATGATGAATGTCTTCTAATTCAATCAAAGATGCTTGTTTATTTTCAAAAGCAATATCTTGTTGTTGACCATATATCATTCCATTTACACCACTTGCTTCATAAAGTCTATTAAGAATCTGAACTTTAAGATGATCATCAATAGGAATATTTAAAATTGTATTAACACCCAAATTTAATAAAGCATCACCTGCTAAAATAGCAGTTGCTTCATCAAATTGCTTATGACATGTTAAACGACCACGGCGCAAATCATCATTATCCATGCCTGGTAAATCATCATGAATCAAAGAATATGTATGAATCATTTCAATTGCACAAGCAACATCAAGATACAAATGATAATCTAAGCCATAAGAACGTAATACATTCAAAAAAATCAATGGGCGTAATCTTTTTCCAGGGGCAAGCAAAGAATAATGCATTGCTTCCTTAACCAAACCATCTTTTAATGGCTTAAGAAGTTCGTCTAAACGTTGATTTAATTCTTCTTTTAGTGTATCCATAATTATTCCTCACTTTGAAATTCTTTTAATTGACCATCTTCATAGATTTGTGCAACCTTTGCTTGAATATTTTTCAATTTTTCATCACAATATTTTGATAATTCAATTCCTTCTTGAAATAAAGCAATACTATCTTCCAAAGGAATTTCATTACTCTCTAATTTTGCAACAATTTCCTCTAAACGTGCAATTGCTTTTTCATATGTCATTTTTTCCATCTTCTCACCTACTTAATTTCTGCCTTTTGAAAGCCATCATAAAATTGTATTTCAACAATATCTCCCTTTTGTACACTTTTAACTGATTTTATCATTTTTTCTTCTCTTCTCACTAAAGTATATCCTCTTTGCATCACTTTTAAGGGACTTAATGCATCTAAACTTGCAATTGTTTTTTGCAGTTGATATTCTTTTAATTGAATGAGATTATCAGTTGACTGTTTTAACGTTAATTGATAATTTTTAAGTTGTTGAAATATTTTCATATCAAATATTTTAAATTGATATGACAGTTGATCTTGTAATTTTGTTAATCTCAATATTTCATTAGAATATATTGCTTCTGGTGTTGTTAAATAATATGATTTCTGCAATCTTGTCAAATATTGACGATGGATATCTAAATAATGTTTCATTTTATATATCAATTGCTGTTTGAGATCATAATTATATTTACGTAATTCATTTTGATCAGGTGTTGCTTTCATAGCTGCAGCCGTTGGCGTTGCACATCGACAGTCACTTACAAAATCACAGATTGTAAAATCTGTTTCATGCCCTATCCCTGTAACAATAGGCGTTTGACAGTTAAACAAACATCTCGCCAAAGCCTCTTCATTAAAATTCCATAAATCTTCAATTGAACCACCACCACGAGCCAAAATAAGTGTATCAAAACCTAATCCATCAACTTGATTCAATGTTTCAATAATTTGTCTATAAGCATTTTTTCCCTGCACAGGAATAGGAAAAACAACAACCTGAGTAAATGGAAAACGCAAATGAATTGTTCTTACAATATCTTGAACTGCTGCTCCTTGTTTAGCAGACAAAACGGCAATTTTACGTGGAAATTGAGGGATCATTTTCTTGAATTTTTCATCAAATAATCCTTCCGCATTCAGTTTTTTCTTAAGTGCTTCAAATTTTAGATAGAGTTGTCCGATTCCATCTTGTTGAATAGATTGTACATATAATTGATATTGACCACTCACTTCATAAACTGATACACTAGCCCGAATAAAAACCTGCATGCCATTTTCTATTTCAAAATTCAAACGTCTGGCTTGTGAAGCAAACATGACAGCACTCACTCGTGAATTTTCATCTTTAAGAGTGAAATAAAGATGACCACTAGGATGTGGTCTATAATTTGATATTTCACCTTTGATATAGATATTCTGTAATGCTACATCCTGATTCATTTTTGCTTTAATATACTTATTTAAAGCAAAAACAGTAATATATTTTCTTTCCTCCATCAAATAACCTGACTCAAGACACCATTAATAAACTTATACGAATCATCATCACAGAATTTTTTAGCATTAAGAACAGCTTCATTAATAACTATTGTTTTTGGCAAATCAGATTCAAGCAATTCACATGTAGCAATTAATAGTATTGCTCTTTCCATCACACTTAATCTATCAAATGTCCAGCTTTTTTTCAAATGTTTTGCAATTAAATCCTGATATGAATCTTTATGATTAATTGCATTTTCTACTAACCATTGACTAAATTTCATTGTTTCAGGATTTTTACTTAATGTTTTATCTTCATTTAAAAATATAACTATTTCATCTATTGAACTTCCAACTAATAGGTTTTGATAAACTCCAATAGTTGCTTTTTCTCTTGCAATTTGTCTACGACTTTTTTCCATAAAATACAAATGCCTCCACATTCTCTAAATTACTCCTATTTTACCACAAATACTCCAAAAAATAAACAAAAGAAAAGTAAGAATCGACATTCTTACTTAAACTATTCAAAATCAATATTATCAACTTCAATATCAATATGTTTCACTTTTACATCTGTCATCTGTTTAATTGAAGTTGCTATTTTATCTTGAATCTCCTGTGTGATTTGAGATACATTTACTCCATATTTAATACGAACATGAATACATATATAGACTTCATTTTCTTTAATAGAGCAAGACACAACTGCCTTTGTACCAGGAATTTGAATTCCCTTAGATGTATCCAAAGAAACATTTTTCATTTCATTAACAGTTCTTTTTGTAATTTCATCAAAGACTTGAACATTCATCAATATTTTACCATTTACAGAGCCTTGATCAAATGTATAATATTCATTATGTGCCATAACATTACCTCTTTTCTATATCTCTATTGTATATAAAATATCATAAAATTACAAGTTTATTCACTAATAAATTTCACTTCAACCTGATAGTTATCACCAACAAGATTTAAAATTTCTTTTATAATTTTAGATGCGTCTGTCTGTGTTGCATCTTTTTTCATAACAGTCACTTTAATTGTTTGATTCTCAATTTCAACATACGCATCCTTATATCCAAGTTCTTTGATTTTTGAAACAATACTCTTCTCTTTTTCACCTATATTTTTTGTTTCACTAATCGTTTCAAGTGCTTCATTAATAGAATCTGATGTACTTGATTCTTTTGCTATAATCTCATTGTTTTTAGAGATAATATCTTCTCTTTTCTTATTTAATTGCTCTTGTAATTGCTGAATTGTTGTTTGCGTACTGGTAACGACTTCTTCATTTGAACTTGGTGGCAACATAATATAATAGATTGATAAGACAAGTATTAAACTGAAAAGTGTTAAAAAAGTAAAAGCTTGTTTATTCATATTCCATTCTCCTTTTTCTTATATACTATATGTTACAACAAGCTTAAATATGAAAAAAAGAGCTTACGCTCTTCCTTGATATTTTCCATCTTCTGTATTCACAATAACTTTTTCTCCTTCATTAATAAATAAAGGAACTTTGATTTGGTAACCTGTTTCAATAGTTGCATTTTTAGTTGCACCTGTTGCAGTATCACCTTTAACAGCAGGTTCAGTTTCAGTAACTGTAAAAGCCACATTGACAGGTAATTGAACACCTAAAACCTCATTTTCAAAACTTGTGACTTCTACCTCATCAGATGGTTTTAAAAAGTTCATTTCCCATTTTAAATGATCAGCAGGAATTTCAATTTGATCATATGTTTCATTATCCATAAAAACTAACATATCCCCTGAATCATATAAGTATTGCATTTTTCTTTTTTCAATATGTGCTTTGGCAACTTTTTCACTATTTCCAAAAGTTACTTCAGTTGTAGAACCAGTTCTCATGTTTTTCATTTTCACTCTAATATTAGCAGCAGCACGTGCTGTTTTATTATGTGAATATTCTAAAACAACATATAAATTGCCATCATATTGAAAAGTCATACCTGGTCTTAAATCACCAACATTAATCATATTCAATCTCTCCTTTGTAAGTTTCCCTACGCATTATAACAAATTTTTTCATATATGTAAAATAAATCTATTACTTTTTAGACTCAAAATAAAATGACAAAAATGATATCAACACATAAGAGTATCCCAATAACAATACTGATTTGTTTTTTTCGTTTATCTGTATCACAAATTTTTTCACGATACACACTAAGTAAAAAACATATCATTAAAATAGCAAATAAAATATATAGCATATTTATCCCTCCACATAGCTAAATTTTGTAACTTCAAACGTATCTGTTCGTATATTTAATATAAATGAATAGTTGATCTTTTCAGATGATATATGCGTTGTAATTTCATAATAATCTCCTAAATCCTCAATGAGACTTTGAATTGAATATTCATCATCCATATAATCATCACTTAATAAAATATCATTTTGCATTTGATCAACATAATATTGAGTCAGTAAAATCTCTAGATTTTTTTGCTTCATGAGAAGTTGAATAGATGTATAGTTTTTGGCATTTTGTCGAATTAGAAATAATCCTACAGTTAGAGAAAATGTGAATACTAAAAAAGTCACAAGTACAATTTGTAATACGGATCCTTTATTGTTCTGTAATGATTTCATCGTCTATCTCCTGTTTTTCTTTTGCAAAAGTAAGCAAGAACTGATATTCTTTTTCATTGCGAACGACATTCATATAAATCATATCATGCTTCATTTCAAAAGAAAGATCATCGATATTGGTTATCATAATCTCAAATCCAGGCGTTTTAACAAGACGATGATTATCTATATCAAATGTCATGATTTCACCGTCATAATTATAAAAACTGTATTGCTCACCAACGTCTTCATAATTTGTTCCCAACACCTCCTGACTGATTTGTTTTGCAGCTATAAAAATATCTTCATCATATTGTGAAATGTTTTGAGCATGTGAAATCGTGCGATACATCCCAAACAAACTTGTTACAATAATCAATGAAATTCCAAATGAAAATAAGACTTCAATCAATGTAAAGCCATTTGAATTAATTCTGTAAAATCTTCTGAAAATGATATTTCACCCTCTTTCTTTAAAACATCTTGATAATACTGACTGATTTTCGTTTCATTGGAAAAAAGATTCGTCATTAAACCCATATAGATTACCAATACAGATATAAAGATTTCAAAAGCAAACAAACTTTCAATCAGTGTCGAGCCTCTTTTACCTAACATAAAAGCACCCACTGCCCACTTGAAAAACAAACTGATATTGTTTTTTAGAAGTATGTAAAACAACCGTCTTAGCACCTTTAATATTCCCTGAAAGATTAAAGGTCATTTCGTGTGGTTCAAAAAAACTTTGATCATATAATTGATATTCTTTATTAAAATCAACACTGTGGTAAACAATTTCAGAATTTGAAAATGTTAATGTTACTGTCTGTTTATACGTCATTGCTGTTAATTTTGCTTCATTTAAAAAACCAATGATTTCTTGAACAAGCATACTCTCACTCTTTTGTGGCATATGTAATGTTAAAGAGAGAGTTGATAAAATGCATATAACAAATAATACAAATAATGTTTCAACTAAAGTAAATCCTTTATTCATCAGCATAAGCTTGACCATCGCTTATAGATATTGATTTTCCATTTGGACATATTCCTTGCTTTTCTGTTAAATAGGGATGACTACCACTTGTTAAATCAGAAATACTTGTTGGTAACTCTCCATTTTCAATTTCATATAACAAAATCTGAGAATTCACAACTTCAACTTGTGCTTCACAACCTTTGTTTTTAACAACAGTATTTTTAGAAGTAACATTAGGTATAACAAGAAGCAAAATAACTAATATCACACTAATACAGAAAATCATTTCAATTAAAGTAAATCCTTTTTTGTTCATTTTTATTCCTTCCTTTCTAAATATCTGAGATTACATTCATCATTGGAATAATAATCGAAACATAAATCGTAATAACAAAAACTGCTACAAACCCATAAATTGATGGAACAAGATATTTTAAAAATTGGGATATCCAAAGATCAATCTGTTCATAAGTCAAATCAATATAATGTGCTAAAGATTGCTTTTGAACTGGATTTTTCATATACATTTGAAAAAAGCTTAAAAACAAACGATCAAAATACTCAAAATCTTCTAAAATATCTTCTAGTGCTTCACCTTCATGTAATCTGTTATTCATTTCATAAAGCACAATTTTTAAATCACTTTCTGTCATTTGTTCATTCAAAAGTGCAATAATACTTGTACTATCAATTTCTTCATTAAGAAGTTCATGATAATAAACAGCAAATTTAAGAGAAAAATATTTTTGCAAACAAATTTTAAAGACTGGTAATTTCAAATACCACTCAATAATTAAATAAGATTTATGACGTAGTGCAAAAAATAGTCGAATAAGTAAAAACACAATAAGACTCCCAATAGAAATAATTAAAATTGGCATAAAATAGAAAAAGAAAAACATAATTTGAATCATAAGACTCTTTTGAATTTGAAAAGAATCAAATAGCTGATTGACATTTGGTAATAAAATAAATACAACAAAAATAGAAAAAAGAAGCAAAAAAGTCATTAAAATAAGAGGATAAGTTAATTTTGATTTTAATTGATTTTGATACTCTTCTTTCATCATACAAATATCTAAACTCTTTTGAATAGCTTCAGATAAACAATTCTTATTTTTAAAAAAATAAAAGTATTCTAAAAATAATTTTGGAAAATCCCCACTTATAATAACCGTTTCTAAAGATTCACCATAATGTAACTGATCAATCATTTTTGTTATTATAGGATGATGCATGATATGCTGACAAATATGTAATGTTTCTTCAATACTATAACCTGCCTCCAATAAAGTATATAGATTTTTTAAAAGCAGATAATCTTTATTCATATTGATATTCTCCTGTAAATAACTCTCTATCAAAACCTTGATTTATTAATTTTTGAGCTTGCTTTGCAAACGTTGAATAATTTGTTTCGTGATTTTGAAAGTAAGAGAAAATCTCTTCTTTATTCATATACTCTGATAAAACAATAACTCTTTGATTCTTTGAATCATATTTCATCCTTTGCGACATTGCACCTATAACAACATCACAGATATCTATTTCATTTACTTCTAGATTCATTAAACGTTTTAATGATAATAATGCATTGCTTGCATGAATAGTTGTTAAAACTAAATGCCCTGTCAAAGCACATGTAATCGCAATTTTAGCTGTTGTCACATCACGTATTTCACCAATCATAATAATATCTGGATCATGCCTTAATATCTGCTTTAAAGTATCCTGATAAGTAATTCCTAACTTTTCATTTAGTTCAATTTGTAAACAGTTCTCTAATTGCATTTCAATAGGATCTTCAATTGTAATAACATTCTTATTATCATGACGAATAATTTCTTTAAGAACAGTATATAAGGTCGTGGATTTCCCTGATCCCGTTGCTCCACTAATTAAAAATAAGCCACTTTCCTGTTTTGTTAACCACATTAAATAATGAATAATATCATCTTGGTAAGAAAGTTGTTCAATTGTACCAATCTCATGATTGTTAAGAATCCTAATGACAATACTTTCAAAATTTTGTGATGGCAGATAAGAAATTCTCAAGAAATACTCTTTTTGATGTATAGTTGTTGAAAAATCACCAGTTTGAGGAAGAAGTCGATAATTTGTATTGATGAGCGCTCTATATTTAATATAATTCATCAATTTACTTCCTAAATCATTTTCTAAACAATCATAATTTTTTAATTTCCCAAACAACCGAAAACGAATATAAAGACAATCTTTTAAAACCATATGTATATCTGTAGCTTTCATTTTCAAAGCCCGATACATCACCTTATCAAATAGTTCATCCATAATTACCCTCCTACTATATATATACGCAAAAAAAGTTCATTTTTCTTTTTTTATTTTCAAAAAAATGAAATATTTTTTTAATTTATTCAAATACTTCTATAATTCAATAAAAATTAACCATATTAAGCAAAAAAAGATTCCATCCTTTATAAATAAAACGGATGAAATCTTTTTTATGATTTTAAATATGGGTTATTATTTTGTTCAAAAAGCAACGTACTTTCTTCACCATGGCCCGGCAATAATCTTGCATCAAAATCCATTGCTTTAATTGTATTTAAAGACTGCTTTGTTTGTAAATGAGAAGATGTAGGAAAATCAAATCTGCCAATTGAACCAGCAAATAAAACATCACCACTAAACATTGCATTCTCACTTTGAATATATATCATACAACTTCCTTGACAGTGTCCTTCTAACAAATACCATTTTAAATCAAAATCAGCAATACGCATTATAGGCTTTGCTATTTGAATTGGTGCCTTAATAACAAATGGTTTTTCAAAACAGGACAAATTGTATTGAGGATTATTCATAATCTCTATAGATTCTTGATGAGCATATATAGGACAATGATAATGCTCATAGAGATAGTCAACAGCACCAATATGATCAAAATGTCCATGAGTTATCAATATAGCACATAACTTTAATTCATTTTCTGATAAATACTTTAAGACTTTTTGACCATTTGCTCCTGGATCAATAATGATACATTCATTTTTATCATTATATACAATATAACAATTGGTTTGCATTGAACCTAAGATCAATTTTTTTATCATATCAACAAATCCTTTCTATTAAAGAAAAAAAGCCATATGGCTTATTTCTTTTCTTTATGAGCAGTTTTTTTATTACATCTTGGACAGTATTTTTGAACTTCCATTCTCTCTGGATGATTTCTTTTATTTTTAGTATTAATGTAGTTTTCTTCACCACATTCAGTACATTTTAAAATGATGTTTTCTCTCATTATTACACCTCCATTGTGACTTCGCCATACTATAATAGCATAAAGTTTCTAAAAATGCTACACTTTATTTATTTTTTACACCATATTTATCAAAATATTTTGTTAAAGCCTGTTTTGAGATACTATTGCAGGCACTAGATGAACTTGAAGTTTGTGTTTCAGATATACAGGCAATTGAAATCTGTGGATCATTATAAGGAGCATAACCAACAAATGCACGGTTTTGATACTCCACATTATTAATAAAGACCTGAGCAGTACCTGTTTTTCCAGCCGCCTGATAATAGCCATTCATAGCCTTTGCCAAACCAGTGACACAACCTTCTCTAAAACCTGTTTGAACACGATCGAATGCTAATGTATAACTAGATACATCATCAAGAACCTTAACTTTATGTTGTAATAAAGAAATTTTTTGACCTTCATCATTTTCATCAAACGATTCTAAGAAAAGATGTGGCTGAATTCTTTTTCCACCATTTGCAATTGTAGAAACATATTGTGCCATTTGAATTGGTGTGTAAGTATCATATTGTCCAATTGCAAAATCGAGTAAATTACCACCTTGGCGACTTGTAACCGGTCCACGATAACCTAAACTCTCACTTGGAACATCTATTCCTGTTTTAACACCTAGTCCTAGTTCACCGACATCTTTTCTAAGAATATCAAATGCTTCAGAATTAACACTTAAAGGTTGATCTCTTACATATTTTCCACCACCTAAACGGATGGCTACATGGAACATATAAACGTTTGAAGACTTAGCTAATGCTTGAACTTCATTAACACGCCCTAAAGGTTTATATGATTTTTTAGCATTTGTTCCCGCAATCTTAATACCAGCTGCGTCATCCATAAAAGACTCACCTTTGCTAACAAGTCCTTCCTTAAAAGCCATATAAACAGTTCCACCCTTAAAAGTTGAACCAATAGCATATGCAGAAAGATAATTTCCAGATGCATAATCTGAAATTTCACCAGTTTTTGTATCTCTTTGTTTCCCAGCCATTGCAATAATCTCACCATTATTTGGATCCATCATTGTCACAAAAATATGATTATTGTATGTCCCACCTTGGCGACTTTTTAAAAAGCTCTCAATTAAATTGTTTAAATACTCTTGCATTTCCCAATCAATTGTAAGACGTATATTGTCTCCTTTAGAGCCACTTGAAACTGACTTTATAATAGGATTCCCATCACTATCATAGGTCATTGAATATTTTGCAGCAGACCCTGCTAAAATATTTTCATATTGTGCTTCAATTCCACTCACACCAACACGTGAATCATTGTTATAATCTTGAGCCAAAAGAATATCTTTTGTACTTGCTGGCAACCCTTGTTTTTTCGTTGTTACTCTTCCTAATACAGATTTAAAAGTATTATCATATGTGTATTCGCGTGACCAATCATTTGTCACTTTTATTCCTCTTAATATGTTTGAATTTTCCCCAATCAGACTTGCTTCTTTAATTGAAAGATTTTCAAGCAATACAACTGAACCATTTGTACAATTTTGAATTTTTGCATATAACATATAATATTTAATATCATTATGACTTAATTTCTCATTAAGTATATCATCAGTAATACGATCCAACTGTAATTTATAAACAACATCATCATCCTGCTTTAACTCTGCCTCAGATAAAAGACTTTTAACATATGTACTATCTTTCATTATTAAATAATCTTTTTTATCACGTTGTGTAACAGTGCCAGTATCCACACTGACGTTGTTAATTAAAAAGTTAACTATGACTTTGATTTCTTCTTCACTGATATTCTTAACGGCATAATAAGTCGCACAATTAATATTTTTATTATATACTAAACGATTATAATCACGATCATAGATATTGCCTCTAAAAGTATCAGCTGTAAAAATACTTGTGTTATATTGTGCTAATTTCGTTGTGTAATAATCTTTTTGATTAATCTGTGTCATAAACAAACGAATTAATAAAATAACACCCATAATCGCAACACTTATCATCAATATTTTAAATCTTCTAGAGATAACATTATCAGTTTGATTTTTTATCTTTGATTCAAGTTCTTTTTTGCCATCAAACTTGATTTGACTTTTTTTAAAAAGACCCATATCTGCACCTCCATGACTTATTATATTATAAACGATATTGAAAGTAAATCAACCCAAAAGAAAAAGAGAATTTCACAAATTCTCTTCATCATTTTTAAAAATATTTCATATTTCTAAATTTTACGCACAATACAAATAAATTATATCCATATTTTTGGCTTTATTAGTCATCATCAACTGATAAAATAGCCATAAAAGCTTCTTGAGGAATTTCTACACTTCCAACAGCTTTCATTCGTTTCTTTCCTTCTTTTTGCTTTTCTAGAAGTTTTTTCTTACGAGAAATATCACCACCATAGCATTTTGCTAAAACGTTTTTACGCATTGCCTTAATATTTGTACGGGCAATAACTTTACCCTGAATGGCAGCTTGAATCGGCACTTCAAACATTTGTTTTGGAATAATATCTTTTAATTTTTCACAGATAATACGACCACGATTATATGCAAAATCTTTATGAACAATTGTTGATAAAGCATCAACAACTTCTCCATTTAACAAAATATCCATACGTGTCAGACGACTTTCTTTATAACCATTGAGTTCATAATCAAAAGAAGCATAACCTTTTGTACAAGATTTTAATTTATCAAAGAAA